>JAAZPN010000053.1 GCA_012797215.1 Chloroflexota bacterium
CCTTCACTTTGTTCAGGATGGCATCCCACAAGGCCTAGCAAAACCCGGCTGCCGTTATAATAACCGTCATGAAGCGGCAGTATTTACACACAAAACCCAGGAATTCGAACAGCAATTGCCGGCGTTTGCCGTGGGTTTGCGCCATCCTGGTTGTTCTCCTCTCCAATCTGCTGTGGGGCTGCGCAAAAGCCAGCGCTGTCAGCCCGGCGCCGCCCGCGCTCACCCCCACGCTCACATCAACCCCCGCTCCGACCACCACTGCAGTCACAAGCCCCCAAACGCCCACAAGCACAAACCTGCCGCCAACAGCAACATCAAACCCAGAGGCCGACCCAAAAGCTGAGCGCGCTGCCGCGTTGGAAAAGCAGCTTTACCGCGCCAGCCTGAATTACATCGCGGAAACCACCTCGGAAGCAAACGCTGTTGTAAAAAGCATCAAATTCAACCGCGGCGCGTACGAAAACGTAAAAAATGCCTGCGGTCCCCTCAGTATCGCCATTATGCGCAGCGGCGGCATCCTGCCCGCCACGACCAGTGTGCGGGAAATCTGGCTGCTCTGCGCGCGCGAAGGCGGAAAATGCAACGGCATGTCCGTCCTCAATCGGGAGTACTTCCCACCCAGCGAATATGATTACTTCCAGACCACCCAAAGCGTCAGAGAGTACGACTTTGCCGCTAATCCGCTGCAAGCGGGTGACTGGCTGTACCTGTACGTCAAACACAACGGTTTTGACCATATGCTGGTGGTCACGCGCGTGGACGCGAACGGCGCAGCCTACACCGTCACCAATCTGAACCGCGGCGAGGGCTTCAAGATTACCGAGGAAGTGCTCTACGACCCTGCAAAACCGGGAACGGGCTTGTTCTACGAACTCACCGACCCCATCCGGCTTAAATATGAACGCTACCTGGGCCTCAGCGGAGACGGCGGCTTTATGGTCATCCGTCGTAAAGGCGGTCTTGCATCAGTTCCACCATTCAATCAGGTTCTGGATGCCGCCCTGGCAGAAGGAACGGTCTGGTACGGATACATAAAGGAAGTTGGCAGCGGCGCTCCGGTCTACGAAAGTAATCTTTATACGCTCTTTCACCCCGCCAGCATGATAAAAATCCCTTTGGCCATGCTCGTTTTGCGCGGCCTGGAAAATCAGGGGAAATCACCCGCAGACCTGACGACCCTCAGCTTTGGCACCAAGACGCTGGAGCGTCTGCTTTCGGACATGGTGGTCAAGAGCGATGAAGATGCCGCTGCGGCGCTGCTCATTTATCTGGATACCCTTAAAGTAAACACTTCCACACTCAGAACCTGGGGCTTGCTGGATACCAGCCTGAGCCCGCGCCAAAGTACGGCGGCAGACCTCGCGCGAGCATTGGAAGGTCTTTACACAGGTGAACTGCTTGGAAAGGAAATGCGGAAGTATTTGCTGGACCTGATGGCTGAGCGCACGGAGAATGACAGCCTTTACCTTGGACCTCTCAGCGAGTTACTCCCTGGCGCGAAGTTTTATAACAAACGCGGCACCAGCGCTAAGCCGCCGATTGTGGGAGACATGGGCATCCTGGAATACCAGGGCAAAGCCTGGATAATTGTTCTCTCCGGCCGCCCCGACGAGCTGGTTGGCAGCAATTACGCCGGGTTGGAAAGCAGCATAACCAATTTCGCGGCGATGTTGGCGGACTTGCTGCGTTAAGAACAGCAAGATTAGAATTTTGATGCGCAAGCTCCTGGTGAAGCCCGGAACTTGTGACGTCATTACTTTAGACTGGTCGAATTAAATCTATGGGAAAATTCTTGCGTTTATGGCTGGTTGCCCTGCTGAGCGCGGCGCTCGCCGCGGCTGGCTGCGCGCCTGTGCCAATCATCGAGGGATTCCCAACCGCAAGCCCGACGAACACAGCGTCACCACCCCCTACTCAGACCAAAGTTCACACCAATACACCCCTGCCGTCCCCTTCGCCTGCCCCTACCTCGACGCCAGACCCTGTCGAATTCTTGGCGCGCCTGCCTATGCCCCCGCGCCTTGAAAGCGCTGAAGATGGAGAACGGGTGTACTTTGGCGACGATTATAAACAGCTGCCAGAAGCGGATACCGTCGATGAAATCATCGTCCCCGAACTTATCATCATCCACACCGACGGACAAACCGCGAACCTGCCCCAAAACTGGAACACAGACAGCACTTATCATGGATTGGGCGAATGGTATTCTGTGCACTTCGCGGTGAGCCAGTACGACATTTTGCAGATGCTTCCGATGTACACCAACGGGGTGCTGCACGGGAGCGGCGCCGCCCCGCAGTATAACGATCAAGGCGAATGGGTGACATACAACAACCGCTCGATTCACATCGAAATGGCTGGGCACGACTATAATGCCCTGATTGCGGGTTGGGCAAACCCAGAGATGAAGCAAGCGATTACCAAGACCACAGATAAGGCTACAGACCTGGTGGTATCGCTGCTCTGGTATTACCAAATTGATCCAGCCAACGTGCTCGGGCATTATCAGGTTGGCCGAGGAAAAGCAGACCCCGGCAACCTGTACTTCGAACAATACTTCCTTCCCCAGCTGCAAGAAAAATGGGAAGCCCTGCAAAAAAGCCTGCAGCCTTAATCGTTCCACGCACCATTCTAAATTGTTAAATCCATGTAAATTCGGTGCCAAAAAAGCGCGAATTTCGCCAACGCGCCCATAATTTGTTTGACAAGCGGCTTTTTGGGAGTAATATATACAGCTTGTCAGAAACAAATCATACGCATCCTCTTAACCTCCCAGAAAGTATTATCATTAACCATCTATGGAAGCACAACCCACTCAGTTAAGTGCAGCAATAATTCAGCGGATTCAGGAGCTAAATCCTGACCAGCTTTACCAGGAATTGGGATCCCGACCTGAAGGTTTAACGCAGAAAGAAGCCTCGGAGCGCTTGAACGTTTATGGATTAAACGTTCTTAAAGAAGTCAAAGGCAAACCGCTTATCGTCAAGTTCCTGGCCAACTTCACGCATATCATGGCAATCATGCTTTGGGTTGCCGGCCTTGGCGCTTTTATCGCTCGCATGCCCGAGCTCGGCATCGCCGTTTGGGCAGTCAATATCATCAACGGCGCTTTCAGCTTCCTCCAGGAATTCCGCGCGGAAAAAGCGACCGAGGCGCTCAAAAAAATCCTGCCGTCCCAGTCCCGCGTGATGCGCGACGGCGAGGAAATCAGCGTTTTAGCGCAAGAGCTGGTGCCCGGGGATGTGATCTTCCTGCAGGAAGGCGACAGCATTCCGGCGGACTGCCGGCTGTTGAACAGCGCTGACCTGCGCGTGAACCAGTCCACGCTCACCGGTGAATCGCACCCTGTTAACCGCTCCGCCGAACCAGTCAGCGGGGAAGCAATGACCCGCACGGATATCCCCAACCTCATCTTCGCCGGGACTTTTGTGGCCGCTGGCTCCGGCAAGGCAATTGTCTACGCGACCGGTATGGACACCAATTTCGGCCGGATTGCCCAGATCACGCAGTCGCTCAAAGAAGAGCTCAGCCCGCTGCAGAAAGAAATGGAGAACGTCACTAAGATTGTGACGGTCATCGCGGTAGGCGTTGGGCTGCTTTTTCTCGTCATTGCGCTGCTGTTTGTGAAAATCCCATTGATTGAGAGTTTCATCTTCACGCTCGGCATGGTAGTTGCCTTTGTCCCCGAGGGGCTGCTGCCGACCGTTACGCTGGCGCTGGCGATGGGAACCCAGCGTATGGCCAGGCGTAACGCGTTAATTAAGAAATTGTCCGCGGTGGAGACTCTGGGCTGCACCAATGTCATTTGCACCGATAAAACCGGAACCCTGACCCAAAATGAAATGACAGTGCGTTCAGTCTGGGTGCCTGCCGCGCGTGAAACCGAACCCTTTGCCGGGCGGGAGTTTGCTGTTTCTGGGACAGGCTACGAACCGATTGGCACTTTTTCCGAAAGCGGCATGGTCATGGACCCCCGCTCAGTGCCAGCTGTCAGCCAGGTCATTCTGACTGAAGCAAGATGCAATACTGCCCGCCTGCTTCCGCCCGAGACACTCGAAGACGGCAGTAAAACTGGTTGGAAAGTGCTTGGAGACCCGACCGAAGCCGCCTTGCTGGTCCTGGCAGATAAAGCCGGCTACACCCGTGAGGACTTGCAAAGTGAACAGAACATCGCCGAACTTCCCTTTGATTCCCGCCGTAAACGCATGTCCGTCGTCCATATGCAGCGTTCAGACGGCGCTATCCGGCGTGTGGCTTATGTAAAAGGCGGCATCCGCGAAGTTTTGGATGCCTGCACGCAGATTCAGATCGGTGAACAGAGTCTTCCCCTCAGTCAGGACTGGATCGATTACATCATGGCGCAGAACGATAACTACGCCCGCCAGGGTCTGCGCGTATTGGCTGCCGCCACGCGCGTGCTCCCCCGCGAATTGAGCGATTATCAGGTTGAAACCATCGAGACTGAGCTGACCTTCCTGGGAATAGTAGCCATGATGGACCCGCCCCGTGTGGACGTCACCGAGGCGGTGGAAAAATGCCGCAACGCGGGCATTCGCATCATCATGATTACCGGCGATTACGGCCTGACCGCTGAAAG
The DNA here is from genome assembly GCA_012797215.1 of Chloroflexota bacterium. The sequence goes on from JAAZPN010000053.1 coordinate 4,598, forward strand.
CATTGCCCGGCGCATTGGCATTGTGCGCGGCGAGGACCTGCGCGTGGTCACCGGCGTGGAACTGGAAGGAATGAGCGATGAGGATCTGGTGAGCGCGGTGCAGGGACAGGTCATTTTCGCCCGGGTTGCCCCGGAACAAAAACTCAAGGTTGTCTCTGCGCTGCAAAAGCTCGGAAATGTTGTGGCTGTGACAGGCGACGGTGTAAACGACGCCCCGGCTCTGAAGAAAGCGGATATTGGCGTCGCCATGGGCATCTCAGGCTCCGACGTTGCCAAAGAAGCCGCGTCCATGATTCTGATGGATGATAATTTTGGCTCTATCGTGAACGCGATTGAGGAAGGCCGCGCGGTTTACGAAAACATCAAGCGCTTCACCACCTATATCTTTACCAGCAACACCCCCGAAGCAGTGCCCTTCATCGCGCATGCCCTCTCAGCCGCCCGCATTCCGATTGCCCTGAACGTTATGCACGTTTTGGCGGTGGACCTGGGCACAGATATTGTCCCGGCTTTAGCGTTGGGCGCCGAACCGCCTGAGGACGGCACGATGCACCGCGCGCCTCGCAAACTGACTGAGCACCTGATTACCCGCTCGCTGCTCTCGCGCGCCTATTTGATTCTTGGCCCTGTGCAAGCACTGGCTGCCATGGCCGCCTTTTACTTCTATTATTGGACGAACGGATACGCTGGGCAGTGGATTGATTTGCCTGGCAGCGGTCCCGTTTATCGCGCTGCTACGTCGATGGCATTGGCAGCGGTTGTGTTTACGCAGATTGGCAACCTTTTCGCGCAGCGCTCAACCCGCCGATCCATATTCAAAACCCCGCTGTTCAATAACAAATTAATTTGGTTTGGCATTTTGAGTGAGATACTCATCATCCTGGCAATTGTTTACGTACCATTCATGCAGCGCTTCATTGGCACCGGGCCTTTTGAACCAAAATACTGGTTGTTCCACCTGCTGTGGATTCCCAGCCTGCCCCTCGCGGACGCGGTTCGCAAAGCAGTGCAAACGCAGAAGGAAAAACGAGCCCTGCAAAAGCAGATACTTGCTGGCAAAGGAGAAACATTATGAAAATAATTATTATCGGGTGTGGACGCGTTGGAGCCGGCCTTGCGAAAAATCTGAGCATTCAGGGCATCGACGTCTCAATCATAGACAGCGACCCAAAAGCCTTTGAGCTGCTCGGACCGACCTTTAAAGGAAAGAAAGTGATTGGGATTGGTTTTGACCAAAAAGTGCTTTCGGATGCCGGCATCGAACGCGCTGACGCTTTGGCGGCGGTCACCGCCTCGGATGAGGTTAACCTTGTGGCGGCGCGCATGGCAAAAATGGTCTTCAAGGTACCCAGGGTCTCCGCGCGGGTGTACGAGCCGCAAAAAGCCAAAATTTATCGCCGCATGGGTATCCAGACGATTTCTCCGGTGACCTTGGGCATTGACCGCATGATCAGCACCCTGATTTACTCGCAACTCAACATCGAGCGCATGATTGGCGCGGGTCAGGTCAGCCTGATCGATGTGGATGTGAAACCGCAGCTGGTCAACCATTCCATCAAGGAGACCGAAGTCCCCGGCGAGATACAGGTAGTCGCGATTACGCGCGCCGGGAAAACATTTATACCCAACCCCGCCACCCAATTTCAACGGGATGATATCGTGCACCTTTTCGTAAAATTCGGCTCGAAAGATAAAGTCAGCCGCATATTCGGGGCTTAGGCAAAGGCAAGGAGGACAATATGAAAGTCATGATTATCGGTGGTGGTAAAGTTGGAACTTACCTGGCGAATTATCTCCTCAGTGAAAGTCACGAAGTCCGCCTGATTGAGCTGCGTGAGGAAGAAAAACCCCGCATACTGTTGGATGTTCCGGAAAGCGTTGTGTACATGGGCAACGGCACCGACCCCGACGTACTGGAAGCGGCAGGTATACGGAAAATGGACGTGATTGCCGCCGTTACCGGTCAGGACGAGGTGAATCTGGTGGCTGCCAGCCTGGCGCGTTTTGAATTCATGGTCCCACGCACCATCGCGCGCATTAACCACCCGAAAAATGCCTGGATGTTCACCGACGTGATGGGCGTGGACGTGGCGCTGAACCAGGCAGACCTGATGGCCGCCCTGATTGCCGAGGAAATGTCATTAGGCGACATGATCACGCTGCACAAGCTGCGCAAAGGCAAATTCGACCTGGTGGAAGAGAAAGTTGCACCGAACGCGCTTGCGAACGGCAAAAAACTGCGCGACCTGACTTTCCCACCGCAGTGCACAATAGTCGCTGTGCTGCGCAAAGGCGAACTGATTGTCCCGCACGGCGAATTGGAATTCCAAACCGCGGATGAAGTGCTGGCAGTAGTGCATAAAGACCAGAAGAAAGACCTGGCACGCTTCTTCGACCGCATACTCTAAACCAATCTATCGTTCTAAAAATCCCGCCCCAAGGGCGGGATTTTTTATTACCTGGCGCTCTGTATACGCGCAAACGTTTATGGTAGGATAGTGGCAGGAAATTTATCGACTCAGGCAGGATGACTTATGTTCAGAACGCGTTTCGCCCCAAGCCCCACCGGGTACATGCACATTGGCAATTTGCGCACAGCGCTCTACGCCTACTTACTGGCGAAAAAACACCAGGGCGTCTTCATTTTAAGAATTGAGGATACCGATCAATCCCGCAATGTGCCCGCCGCGCTTGCCGCGATTTATCACGGGCTGGCATTGGCTGGCATCGCTTACGATGAAGGACCCGATAAGGACGGTGGAAAAGGACCCTATGTGCAGAGCCAGCGCCTGCCTATCTACCAAAAATATGCGCAAGAACTTATTGCGAAGCGCGCGGCCTATTACTGCTTCTGCCAGAAAGATGACAAACCCGAGACTGAAGACCAACCCGTCCATCCGGATGTAACCCGCGACCCCTGCCGCTTGTTGACTGAAGCTGAAGTGCAGGCGCGCTTTGCCCAGGGGCTCACGCCCGTGGTGCGCCAGCGCATCCCCGAAGGCGGCAGCACGAGCTTCGTCGATCACGTCTACGGCAAAATTACGATCGAAAACGCGCAGCTGGACGACCAGGTGCTGCTCAAATCGGATGGCTTCCCGACCTACAACTTTGCCAACGTGGTGGATGACCACCTGATGGAAATCACGCATGTCATCCGCGGGCAGGAGTACCTCTCGTCTACCCCCAAATACAACCTCCTCTACCAGGCTTTTGGTTGGCAGATCCCCGAGTACATCCACCTGCCGCTTATCCTGCGCGAAGACGGCGCCAAACTGAGCAAACGCGCCGGCGACCCTTCTTTCGAAGACCTGGTGAAGATGGGCTACCTGCCGGAAGCAATCGTGAACTACGTCGCCCTGCTGGGGTGGAGCCCGGGTAATGACCGCGAGTTCTTTACAATGCGGGATTTAATTGAAGCTTTCGACATGGACCGCATTGGCAAATCCAGCGCGGCTTTTTCGATGGACAAACTCACCTGGCTGAATGGCGAGCACATCCGCGCGATGGAACCTGACGCTTTTCACCAGGCTGCCAGCAGTTACTATTCCGCGAATTGCGAACACGATGCGCAAAAAATCAGTCGTTTAATCCAGATTCGCGTGGAAAAGCTTACGGATATTCCCAGCATGATTCATTTTCTGAGCGAACTGCCTGAATACAGCGTGGAATTGTTTGAGAACCAGAAATCCAAAGCCACGCTTGCTTCCAGCGCCGAAGTGCTCCAGGCGGTCATCCCGCTGCTTGCAAAGCTTGAGGAGTGGGATAACGAGAGCCTCTTCGCGGCGCTTAAGGACTTTGCCGCCGCCCACGGGTACAAGACGGGCACCGTGATGTGGCCAATCCGCACCGCCCTCTCAGGCCTGCCGGCATCGCCCGGGGGTGCCACTGAACTGGCGGATTTGCTGGGAAAAGAGCAAACGCTGCGCCGACTTAAGATCGGGCTGGAAAAGCTGGAAAGTTGAGCGCTGCGGCAGTCGTCCAGCGTTAGGAACAGTTCTTGCAACCTTAGCTCTAATTGATTATAAGCTGGCGCCTACAGATGAAAGCCCTCCTGGACATACTTCCTTTTCTCACGGTTATTCCATACGCTCTGCTCTATTTTCTTATCCTGCTCAGCGCCAGCATGCTGGCATTATTAGCGCTGCGCAAGCCCAGCCCTTACGGATATCAAGCCGCCCCAGCATTGCGTGCCGCTCTCTTTGTGGTTTTTACTGCTCAACTGCTGCTGCTAACGCTCAGCCTTCTGATTTTCCAGGGCATCAGCGGCCTTGACCGCTATTATCCGCTCATTTTCCACACCCTCACTCTTATTACCCTTATCTGGTTAACCGCCGGACTGCATTGCGACCGGTTTAAGAGCCGTCAAGTTCGGCTTCCGGTTTTCCTGAGCGCCCTCGCGCTCCTTGCGGGCACATTGAGTGTGTTAGCATGGTCCACCTGGCCTCCAGAAAAACCATTTTCGGGCTCGGCATTTAGCCTGGCATGGTCAGGCGCGGCTTTGCTGCTGCTCTTGGTCGGCCTGATGTTGGCTTTGCGCAGTAAACGTCCGCACAAGCTGGAACGCGTCCTGATTTTGCTGATTGCCGCGCTCGGGTATCTGCTTTATGTACTTTACCCCGAAGGAGGCGAACTTCCGGCTGGGGTTATGCTCAGCCAGCTGCTCTATTACCCGCTGCTCATCAGCGCCGCGTGGCAGTCGCGCCATCCGGAACAATCGCGGAACGTCAGCGCCAGCTCGCCCCAGATGGCCGCTGCTTTTTTGGACCTTGGTCTGTTGGAGCGCGTAAGTGAAATCCGCGCCGCGCTGACGCATGCCCTCTCCCTTTATCTGATGGGCGACTTGGTCGGCATCATGGAGAAGGACCCACAGACGCCTGCGTTTAACGTCAGCAATGTATATGACCTGATTAGTGAATCTTTTCTGCCAACATTTCAACTGCCTTTCAAACAGGTACCCAAATTGCGGCGGCACTTCGAGGACCTGCTCCCACTAATCGCGAACACTGATGAGCAACTCAGCGGCGAAAAGCAGGTCATTATGCAAGCAAGTGGATACAACGCTGCTGGCAGCTTGATGCTCTACCCTCTCAGCAGCCCCGGGCAGACCGCAAGGTATGCCCTGCTCTGCGTAAATCCCTATACCAATCGCCTTTGGACCGAGAATGACCTGGAAGCCCTGCGGATGCTTTCCGGGAAGTTAAACCAAGTGCTGGACCGCGCCGCGCTTGTGGAAGCTGGCAGCGCGTTGAAAGACGAAAGCCGCTACCTGAATAATCAAAAGGAACGCGAAAAAAGTGATTTAGCGTCCGCGCTTTCCGAAAGCAGAGCCGAAATTAGCGCGCTGCGCGCCCAACGCGCGGGTGAACAGGCGGCGCAAGCCGCGGAATTTCGCGTGTGCCAGGAACGGCAAAAGTATCTGGAAGCGCAATTGGACCACTTGAATGAAAACTTACAAGCGCAAACAGAAGCATTAACTGAATTGGATGCCCTGAGACAACAAAAAGTCGCTCTTGAGCAGGCATTGGAACAAAACGAGCAGCGCGCGAACACCCTGCGGCAGGAACTCGCGCATTCTCACGCGCTGCTGGCCGACCTGCTTGGCAAAACAGAATCCAGCACAAATTTGCAGAACAACACCTCTTCCGCGCAGTCAGATTCGAATCCATCCAGCCGCGCAATCCCGCAATCGCCTCTCAGCCAAGCCCAAGAGGCTCTGCAATCCTCCCTGGACGAAACGGCCGCAACTTTTTACGCAAAACGGGTCGCCCTGAATGCATCCATTGATAAGCTGCCGGACTTAGGTCAGCCTGACCTTTCCCGACTCCAGAAAATCCTGGAAAGCCTCACAATCAACGCCTTCGCGGCCTCACCGCTGGATGGAGAAGTTGTGGTAGAGGTACGGCCTGTTGGAGCGGAGAGCAAAAGCCCGGCGCTGGAGATTCTCTGCACGCACGCCGGCGTGGGAATTACACCGGACGATCAAAAGCGCTTGCCTGAACTTCTCTCAGATCCAGAATCCGCCGCGCTCAATGGCGTAGGTGATTTTGCCGCCCTGCGTGAAGCCGCGGGCCTGCTGCGCGCATGCGGCGGACATTGGTGGCTGAAGAGTGAACCCGGCAGCCAAACTACGTGGCGCGCGCTTTTTCTATCGGGTGCCAATCCGGGTTCGGAATCGTCGGAGCATGAATAGCTCGGAGACACGCCGACAGGAGCAGGAAAAACGATGAGACTAAAAAGACATCAGATCCTTACCTTAATCATCTTTGGAGCCCTCACGCTCACCATCCTCATGGCGGTCATTTCCGGAGCTCTGGTGAGCGCGGCAGCAAACTCCAGCGCGTTTCCTTATCGCATCGGGTTCAAGGACTTCGCCGCGACTCCAACCCCTTTTCAGCCCAACGCCTTCGCCAATATCCTCGAGGACGGCACCATCGAACTGCTCCCGCAGCCTATTTACACCCCTACGCCGGTGCCAGTCATATCCCAGGACCAACTGCCGGATAATCAGCTGAACATCCTGCTATTGGGCTGTGACGACTTCTCTGCCAACGGCTTTCGCACGGATGTCATCATGCTGCTTTCGCTCAATCCCAAGCACCACTCGATATCCCTCATTTCGTTCCCGCGCGACCTGTACGTGACCATCCCGGGCTACTGGTCCAACCGTATCAATACGGCCTGGGGCTTAGGCGGTTTCGCGCTCCTGGCAGATACATTCCAGGCGAATTTTGGCATCCATCCGGATTACTACATGATGGTCAACTACAACGGCTTTAAAGACGTGGTGAGCAGCCTGGACGGAATTGACGTGGAAGTAACCCAGGAGCTGCAGGATTCCTGCAAACTGGACCCCAGCGGCTGGTGCGTCCTGAAACCGGGGATGGTGCACATGGACGGCGGCACAGCCCTTTGGTATTCTCGTTCGCGCCTGACAACCAGCGATTTTGACCGCAACCGCCGCGCGCAGGATGTTGTCAAAGCGATTTTTCGCAAGGCGATGAATCTTAACGTTGTTTTCAAATTGCCAGAGCTCTACGGCGCTTACCGGGAATATGTCGATACCAATCTGCAGCTGGGCGATATCCTTCCATACGTGCCTCTGGCATCGGAAGTGATGAAAACAATGAATATCAATCAATACGCGGTTGGCCCGGAAACGGTGACAAACTGGATTACAGCGGAAGGCGCCATGGTGCTGATTCCCAATTACTACGCGATTAACCCAATCATCGCAGAAGCGCTTTACCTGAATGACTGAGGTTTGACAAGCTCGGAAAACCCGTATAAACTACTTAAACTAATTATCTACGCGAAATAGATTGGAGCCATAATGAATCCGATTTCTGAAAACCTCAGCGCCCACCTGACGGCCAGCACCTTGATGCAGCCGGCAATTCAGGCCTGGAAAATTTACCTGCATGACCAGGGCAGGTCTAACCATACCCTCAAAGCGTTTACCGCGGACCTGCAGCTGCTCGCGAGCTTCTTGCCCACTGACGCCCAAATTGGTCAGGTCAGCACCAAAGACCTAAACAATTTCCTTACCTGGCTGCAGACCGACCGCAAGGTGCCCTGCAGCCCAAAAACGCTGTCCCGCCGCATCACCGCGATTAAATCCTTCTTCCGCTGGCTTTCCCGCGGGGCTGTCATCCCTATGGACCCTGCGGAAAAGGTTGAGCAAAAAACAGTCATCAGTCCCTTGCCGGTGGTTCTGACCAAGACCGAACAGGAAAAAGCTTTGGACGCCGCTGAAGCGCTGCGCACCTCCGCAGCGCAGGATTTGCGTCCTTATTTGCTGCTCAAACTGGTATTGGATACAGCTATGAAGAAAGGCGAATGCCTGAATCTGAAGACCAATCATGTGGAATTGGAGGGCCCGGAAGGACCATACATCTTCATCCGCTACCCCAGCCTGCGCTACCGTTACAAGGAACGTAAAGTGCCCGTGTCCGTGGAATGGACGCAAGCTTATCAGGAATATATCGCCGCTTACAAAATCCAGGACGCTGTTTTTCCCTGGTCTCAGCGCCGTCTCGAGTACCTGTTAGAGGATGTTGGCAAGGCCGCCCAGCTGGACAAGCACCTCTCTTTCGACATGTGTCGTTGGACAAGCGTGTTAAACGACTTGACCTCCGGGATGGACGCGGATAAAATCCGGCAGAAATTAGGCATATCCAAGATTCAATGGCGCGAGGTTTCGCAAAAACTGCGCAGCCTGGCAAAAGAGTACGGCTACGAGCTAAGCTCTCCTGAGAATAAAGGATAAGCCACGAACCAAAATCAAAAGAAAGAACATATTATGCAAAGACCACAACGGAAGTCCTCACTTCCTGCCGTATTATTCCTGCTTGTGCTGATCCTTGGGCTCGCCTTGGGCGCGGCAGTCAGCCTCAACCGCGTTCGCGATGGAGAGGGCAGCTTTCTGAACAACCTCTGGACCAAAAACGGCGAGGGAATTCAAGACCCATTCCTGGCGGGCAATTCCAACAGCCTGCAAATACCGCCCCATGTAAAAACCATCATGCTGCTCGGTTCGGATTACACTCCGCAGAGCGGTTACCGCACCGATGTGATGCTTCTGGCGGCTTTCAACACAAAAACGAATGAAATCCACCTCTTTTCCCTCCCCCGCGACCTGTGGGTGGATATTCCCGGCTATTACGCGCAGCGCCTGAACGTCGCTCACGCCGTGGGCGGTTACCAACTGCTGGGCGATACCTTAGCTTACAATTTTGGCTTTAGGCCGGACCATTACGCTATCGCTGAGTTTTCAGCGTTCCAGTACGTCGTAGACCTGCTGGGCGGAATCAACGTGCAGGTGACTGAGCGCATGGAAGACCAATGCGACTTTACCCCAGAACGTTGGTGCGTGGTCGAACCTGGCCTCCACGAGATGGACAGTCATTTCGCGCTCTGGTATGTGCGCGCCCGTCTGAATTCCTCGGATTTTGACCGCACACGCCGCGCGCAGGAAGTAGCCCGCGCCATCGCGAAAAAAATCACCAGCCCAGCTAACTTGGTTCGTTTGCCCACGTTCATCGAATCCGCATTAGATGTCGTGGAAACTGACATGACCATTGGTGATATGTGGCTGTACATCATGCCGCTGAACAAATTCCTGAAGCCCGATATCGCGACGGGTTTTACACTGACCCCAAACGAAGCAGTGGGCTTCATCACGGATGACGGCGCGATGGTTTTACAGCCAGATTACGGCGCAATCCAGAATATTTTGAGAGAAGTTTTTTGGATTGATTAAGGGCTTGAGTCTTAAGCCGGCCTGCGCAGGCTGAGGTGCAAAATTTCCGGCTCATCTCCGATTAGGCGCCAGGCTTGTGAAATCCGCAGCCCGGCTACCCACAGCAAAGATCCCTCACACAAGACCAAAGGCCAAAGCGCCCGGGTCGGCTGAGGGATTTTTTGATTCACAAAAAAATCACTAAGTTTTTGGCTCTTTCCTGGCATCCCCAACGGCGACCAACGTTCACCCGGCCTGGCAGGCCGTGCTTCCAACGGCAGGTTTAGGTCTGCCGGGGTCAGCCAGGCATGGTCCGGGCTGCGCCGCTCCTCCGCGCTAATCTTTTTATACGCTTTGGCGCTGACCATCTCAGCGCGCAGTTCCCAGCCCTGCGCGAGAGGAAGCGCCGCATCAAGGCTCAACGTAAAGCGCTCAGCGCGCTGCAGCTGTGGGTACTGCGAGAATGCCAGTTGACTGTTCCTGGGCATTAGCATAATCACCCCCTGATGGCGGTGAATCTCTAACCCAGCTGTGAAATCAAAACGCGTTTGGTCCCCATGCAAGCCAGTCAGCGCGCGTTCCAAAACCTCCAAGCCCACATCTCGCAGCTCGGGGCGCAGGCAGGCGACAGCCCGCAAAAGAACTCGCCTTTGTAAGCCTACAGCCAACCCGTTAAAAACGCGCGCGTCCAGCGCAATCCGTTCAACGCTTTGTTCGCGCAAACAGTCGCGCCAAGCCTGCTGCTCCAGCTCAGCCAGCAGTTCGGCGTCAGCCTGCATCACCCGCGCGTTGCGGGTAATCACCCGCCTAAAGGCCGGATTGGCGGCTTCGAGCGCGGGTATGATTTGGTGCCGCAAGCGGTTGCGAAAAAAGCTCGTGTCCGCGTTGCTTTCGTCCACGATATACGCCAGGTGGTATTCTGCGCAATAAGCTTCAGTCTCCGCGCGGTTAATAGTCAACATTGGGCGAATTATCGGCAGGCTGGGATGAAATTCGGCCAGCACAGCCCGCGCTTGAATCCCGCGCAGTCCATTAATCCCAGACCCGCGGATAAAGTGCATCAGGATGGTTTCCACCTGGTCATCGGCGGTATGCCCTACAGCCACTGCCTGGGCATCCTGTTCCTGGGCAATCTGCAAGAGGAATCGATAACGGCACTGACGCGCTGCCTCTTCCAGTCCCAGTTTGTGTTCCCGCGCGAAAGCCCTGACATCAATTCGCCGCGATACAAAAGGCACATTCCAGGACGCCATCAACGCGCCAACCTGTTCCGCTTCTCCCGCCGAAGAAGGCCGGAGTCCATGGTCTAAATGCGCGGCTGCAAAACGCACTCCCGCTTCCCACAGGCAGCGCGCCAGGCACAAACTGTCCGCGCCGCCAGAAACGCCAACGACCAAAGACTTGTCAGGCGTCCAAAGGCAGTCGCGCACGAGGGATGATAAAATTCTTTCTGAAATCACAGCAAAATTATAGCATCCTGTCTGTGGATAGAGCGACCGCGGCCGAATCTACTGTATACTTAAGCGGGAGGAGCAATAAACAATGCCCACATTGCTTGGAATCACCGGTAATGTTGCTTCAGGGAAAAGCGCAGTTCGGCAATATCTTGAAAACGAAGGCGCGCTGACCATTGACGCGGATTTGCTCGCGCAATCCACTTATTTGCCCGGCATGCCCGCCTACGAACCCATTCTGAAAGCCTTTGGCAGGGACATGTGTTACTCTGATGGTCAGATTAACCGCTCCAGGCTGGGAAAATTGGTCTTTAAAGATGCCGGCGCTCTGCGTCAACTGGAAGCCATCGTGCACCCGCTGGTGATGCAGGGAATTGAGGACATAATCGCCCGCGCCAATGTGGACCTCATCGTCGTGGAAGCCATCAAGCTTTTCGAAGCCGGGCTGCACGCGCGCTGCAACCATGTTTGGACCGTGGTAGCCCAGGATGTTGTTCGTCAGGAGCGTCTCATGAACACGCGCGGGCTCACCGAAGCAGACGCTCTGCTGCGCGTCCAGTCCCAAAGCCCACAGGAAGAAAAAGCCCGGCGGTCGGATTACGTCATCAACACGGACGGCAGCTATCAAGACACCTACGCGCAGACGTTTAACGGCGCGAAAATGCTCCAAGCCGCTGTCGCCCCTCAAATCATTTCCCGTGAGGGCGAAGTTTTTCGAGCCCTGAGACCAGAAGATTTTTCTTCCGCGCGAGCCCTGCTGAACCGCTTCTTCCCCCAGACCTGGGAAGACGAGGATATTTATCGTTCGCTCAGCCACCGCGCGGTGCTGGCTGGCTTTCGGGAGGGCGAACTAAGCTCGCTCACGTCCTGGAAACTTGAGTTTTTCCTGGGGCTGGCGCAAAGCGTCATTCCGTACACCCCCGCGTCAGAGGAAAATCAAAGCGCGATTTCAGTCCTCAGCATTTGCGCTGGTGCGCATTTGTGCAAAGGCCTCTATATCCCGCGCGAATTGATAGCGCCTCCTTCCGCCAAACTCCTGGGCTTTTTGCCCGGTGAATCCGCCATTGTGGACGTGCATCCGCTCTCCACTGCCAATTTTTTGCGCAAAAACGGGCTGGTTCCTGGAGAGGTATTTGTCCGGTCTAATCTTTAGGCAGGGGAATATTAGCATTGAGCCTGTTTACAGGTTATACTTAGGTTTCACCGGACAGCTGAGAATGGTGCCCGTATGCAGGAGCTAATTAGCAATTTTCTCTTTATTCTCGAGCGCTTTGATTGGATGAGCGTGATTGACATCGCCCTTGTGACGATCTTTTTCGCGATTCTGCTCTACATGCTGCGCGATACCGAAGCGCTGACCCTGCTGCGCGGCGTTTTTCTGGTAGTGATCCTGATCACGCTGGTCACTTCGCTGGTCAATTTGCCCGCGTTTTCCTGGTTGGTAAACACGATCGCCCCTGCTATGATTTTTGTCATTCCTGTCATCTTCGCTCCGGAAATTCGGCGCGCTCTGGAGCGGGTCGGGCGCTTCTCGAATATGGATTTTCTCACCCGCCGCTCCAGCCCAAAAACCCGCGAACGGACAGAGGGCACCCTGCAGGAAATCACCAAAGCAGCTGTGCGACTTTCTGAACGCCGGCACGGCGCGCTGATTGTCATCCGCCGCAACGATTTTTTGACCCAATACTACAAGAATGGCGTGTACCTGGACGCGGATATTACTGCCGAACTGCTGCTGCAAATCTTTTACCCGAACACGCCCCTGCACGACGGCGCTGTTATCGTAGAGGACAACCGCGTCAAGGCAGCAGCCTGCGTGATGCCCCTCTCTGCCAGCGGCGTACTGAACAGCCTGCCAGAAAGGTCTATGGGCTTACGCCACCGCGCCGGCTTGGGTATCAGTGAAGTCAGCGACGCGGTCGCACTGGTTGTCTCCGAAGAAACCGGCAGCATCTCCATCGCCTACCAAGGTCGCTTCATCCGCCGACTGGATGGCGAACGCCTGCTGAACACCCTGCGCGCGTTTTTGCTGCCAGAGGAATTGCCAAACAAGCAAGCCGCGAAAACCAAGGAAAAGAAAACTGAGGAAGAGAAACAGGGAGGGAACGCTAAATGAAAACCCTTCGCTGGATTGTGAAGTTCCTTCCAACGCTTTTCACGGCGCTGATTTTGGCTATTATTGTATGGGTTTCGGCCGTTTCCAGCGCGGACCCAAACGAGGAGCGTGAGTATTCAGCGCCTATCCCCGTTACCGTGTTGGGTCTTGACCCGGACCTGGTCATTACCGGCCAGCTTGAGGATGAAATCAAGGTGAGCATCCGCGCACCGCGTTCCATCCAAGAACGCCTTGCCACAAATCCGAACGCTATCCACGCCTTCATCAACCTCTCCGGCTTGAAAGCGGGTGAGCACTCCCTAGAACCGCAAATCGCCATCGATTTCAGCCCGACACGGGTAACGGCGTTTTCGCCTTCTGAAATTACTCTTAAGCTGGAAAACATTCTCAGCAAAGAGGTGCCGATAGAAATTCGCCAGACGGGCGGTCTGCCTATTGGCTACGAAGCCGGTGAGATTGTCCTATCTCAGCCCACAGCATTAATTATCGGGCCAGAAAGCCAGGTTGTAAAAGTGGAGCGAGCGGTCGCGAACATTGACCTGAGCAATGTAATTACCACGATTTCCCGCCAGGTAGAACTAAAAGCCTTGGATTCACGCGGGGTGATTGTCAGCGGCATAAACCTGAATCCCACCCAGGTGAATGTGGAAATTCCAATCACTCAACTGGGCGGCTACCGCAACGTTTTTGTCAAAATCGTCACGACTGGTCAGATTGCCCAGGGCTTCTACCTTACTGGCATTCTGGCAGACCCGCCCACCATAACCATCTACAGCACAGATCCTGAATTGGCGGCAAACATGCCCGCCTTCATCGAAACAATTCCACTGAATTTGAATGGCGCGCTCGAAAGCTTTCAAAAAGAAGTCAGCTTGAATTTACCCGAAGGCATCGTGGTTGTCGGCGACCAACAAGTCAGCATCCAGGTGAGCATTTCCGCGATTCAGTCATCCCTACTGCTGACTGGCATCCCTGTCGAGGTGGTCAACCTTGGTCAAGGGCTTAATGCCGCGTTATCTCCCGACCGCGTGGACATTTACGTCTCCGGACCGCTTTACTTGCTGGACAAACTCATCGCGGCGGATATAATCGTCAGGCTGGACCTGGCAAACAAAACACCCGGCACCTATCAGCTGATACCAGTCGTAACGCTGGGAGATGACGCAATTAACCTTGATTCCATTCTGCCCGCGTCCATCGAGGTGGTCATCAGCAGGTAGATGTGGATGTAAGACGCCCCTGGAAAGAAAACAAAAGAAATGAAAAAACCCGTAATTGTTTTGGTCGGAAGGCCAAATGTTGGTAAAAGCACATTGTTTAATCGCCTGGTAGGCGAACGTCTGGCAATAATTGACGACGTTCCCGGCACCACGCGCGACCGTCTGGTTGCGGAAGGCGATTGGGCCGGGCACGATTTTTTTGTCGTGGATACAGGCGGCATTGACCCCACCCGCCAGCGCAGCCAGGAACCACTCTCCATCGGTTCAGCCGCTTTTATCGCGGATATCCGCGAGCAGGCCGAAATCGCCATGGAAGAAGCGGATGTAATTCTGCTCCTTACAGATGCCCAGCAAGGAGTAACTGAAGCAGACCGCGAGATTGTAGAGATTCTGCGGCGGCGCCAGTCGATTGTGGAAGGCCGAAACCACCCCCCCATCATCCTGGCAGTCAATAAAGCCGATAGCGAGCTTTACCGCGCGAATGCGCTGGACTTTTATTCGCTGGGTCTGGGCGAGCCATTCCCAATTTCCGCCATACATGGCACGGGTACTGGCGACTTGCTGGACGAAGTGGTGTCCAACTTCCCCAAGCAGGAAGAGCCCGAGGAAGAAGATACAAGCATCAAAGTCGCGATTGTGGGAAAGCCCAACGCTGGAAAATCCAGTTTACTGAACAAACTGGCTGGCGAGAACCGCTCGATTGTGAGCCCTATCCCTGGCACCACGCGCGACGCGATAGACACCCAAATCAGCTATGAAGGGCTGCCAATTACCTTGATAGACACCGCCGGCATCCGCAAGCGCGGCACAATCATCCCCGGCGTGGAAAAGTATTCCGTTCTGCGCGCCATGCAGGCGATTGAGCGCTGCGACGTCGCCCTGTTGGTTGTGGACGCGGTGACCGGTATCACCGCGCAGGACACGCACATCGCTGGTTACATCAATGAAGCATGGAAATCGGTAATTCTAATCATCAATAAATGGGATTTGATTGAAAAAGACACGCACACAATGGTGGAATTCGAAAAAACCATACGACAGGCGTTAAACTTTTTGCCCTATGTGCCGGTTATTTTCATTTCCGCCTCCACCGGGCAGCGCGTAAACCAGGTTTTGCCATTGGTGGCGCGCGTGCAGGAGGAACGCCTGGTCCGTCTGACGACCTCTCAACTCAACCGCATCCTGCAGAACGCGCAGGACATGCACCAACCTTCCTCTGGTTCCGGTCGCATGTTCCGCATTTACTACGGGACGCAGGTGCGCTCCGAACCGCCCACTTTTCTGCTCTACTGCAATGACCCGACCCTGGGGCATTTTACCTACCTGCGCTATCTCGAAAATCAAATTCGCAAGGAGTACCCTTACGTTGGCACGCCTATCAGGCTGGTACTTAAAGCGCGCGAACGCGGGGAGGACTGAACCGCGGCGAAAGTTGTATAATTGGGGCAGTTAAAACGCAAATAAAACAGGAAACACATCGTGGACCAATACACCAGCCAGGCATCGCCTGAAATAAATACACCAGAATCCGCGCCAGAAAGAAGACGCAAATCAAGCTTTTGGATTGACACGCTCGAGACAATCCTCATGGCGCTGGTGCTCTTTCTGGCGATTAACGCCGTCAGTTCACGCGTCAGGGTGGAGAACATCAGCATGAAACCCACCTTGCAGCCTGGCTATTTGCTGGTGGTAAACAAACTGGCTTACAAGTTAGGGGAACCAAAGCACGGCGACATCGTGGTCTTTGACTACAGAGGCGAAGGTCAGGAAGACTACATCAAGCGTATCATCGGCTTACCCGGGGACCAGGTTATCGTCGAGAATGGCGTTGTCAGCGTTAATGGGCACCCGCTCACCGAACCCTATATCGCTGAATTTCCCCGTTATTCTGGCAGCTGGAGCGTGCCAGCAGATTCCTACTTTGTACTCGGGGATAACCGCAACAACTCGTCCGATTCCCATCAGTGGGGCTACGTTGAAAAAGCGGATGTCATCGGAAAAGCTGTCTTCGTCTACTTCCCCTTTAACGCCGTGCGCTCGTTGGTAATCCCGGATTTGGTGCAGGCTGCCAATTGAAACTGAGCCCGGTCAGACCGCAGATTTCCAATAAAAATCCAACAATCGCGACGACAATTAAAGCGTATAATACTCCCGTATGAAGTCATCACTGCCTAATAACCCCGAGACCTGTCCCCGCTGCATGGTCGGCCGCATCAAGCGCAAGCTTATTCCTTACACGCTAATCATTGACGGCCAACTGCTGTGCGTGCCGCGCTTCCCTGCCTGGGCGTGCGACGTCTGCCACGCGTATATGTTTGACCCAGCCGCGATGAGCCGTCTGGAAGCCTCACTTAGCGCTCGCCAGAAAACCAAAAAATCGCCCCAAGCGCGTCATCACGCCGCCCCAAGTTCTTCATCTGCCGAAAAACCACTGGAAAGTTTTTAACACGATTTATCTAATAGGGGTGCCGCGGCATTTAAAAGGCAGTTCTCTATGAGTTGCGTAAGAAAACAGCTTTTTTGTTGACTTAGCAACTCTAGAGTGCTATCATCTTGTTACAGAACTTATACTTTTTATTCATTCTGTACCTTAATAATGGAGGTTTTTTATATGAGCGCGGTCTTATTATCACGGATTATTGGCGCAGTTATTTTTGGAGTTATTGGCTTCTTTTCCGGAACACCGATTCATAATTACCTGATTTCATTTTGGGCGACGTATCCGTTAACGAACGGTATCACGGTTGTAATTTGCATTATTCTCTTTATGCTGATTGGCTACATTATCAGTCCTTGGATCAGCGTTAAACCTGTTTTGGCAATCAGCAGAACCCTGGGGAAGACATCCCCACAGGCGCTTTTGAGCGGGCTGATTGGCCTGATTATCAGCCTGATTATCTCCGCGCTTCTGGCATATCCCGTATCACTGCTTCCCAAACCTCTCGGTCAAATCATGCCGCTGGTAGTGGTGGTGGTGTTTGGGTATCTTGGACTGACGCTTTTCTTCAGCCGCAGCCAGGAATTCCTGAGCTTGTTTCGCTCCTTTTCCAATAAAATATCCACTAAGGGCTCGCGGACGCAGGTGGATGGAGAACATCGGGTTTTGGTAGATACCAGCGCGATTATTGATGGGCGCATCGCCGATATCGCGAAAACTGGCTTTCTACCCGGCACGCTCATTGTGCCGCGCTTTGTGCTGAATGAACTGCAGTACGTCTCCGATTCCGCCGACTCTATGCGCAGGCAGCGCGGTCGCCGCGGGATGGATGTGCTGACCGAGCTCCAAAATGATGATAGAACCTCGGTTATCATCAGCGATATTGACGTGGAAGGCGTGCGTGAAGTGGATGACCGCCTGGTGGTACTGGCCCGCCAGATGCGCTGTCCCATCCTTACCAATGACTACAACCTGAACCGCATCGCCGAACTGCAGGGCGTGAAAGTTCTCAATATTAATGACCTTGCCAACGCGGTGAAAGTTATCCTTCTACCCGGAGAGAGCTTCGATATCCGCGTCATTCAGGAAGGCAAAGAATACAACCAGGGCGTCGGGTACATGGATGACGGCACGATGGTAGTCGTTGAAAATGGTCAGCGCTACTTAAATAAGGAAATCACGGTTATAGTGACCAAAATCCTGCAGACCTCTGCCGGACGCATGATTTTTGCCAAACGTGAAGTGGACTAAATCAGTAGGAATGCCATGGCTTTGAAAATATACAACACGCTGACTCGCGAAAAAGAAGAGTTTTGCACGCTGGAACCTGGCAAGGTGCGCATGTATGTCTGCGGACCAACAGTATACGACCGCGCCCACATCGGCCACGCCATGTCCGCGCTGGTTTTTGACATCGTCCGCCGATACCTGGAATACTCCGGGTACGAAGTGCGTTTCGTGATGAACTTTACCGATGTGGATGACAAAATTATCGACCGCGCCAACCAATCCGGGGCGGATCCGTTCCAACTGGCGCAGGGATATATCGAGGACTACAAACGCAATCTGGAAGCGCTGAATATCAAACCAGCCAGTATAAATCCGCGCGCCACGCAAGAAATGTCCCACATCCTTGAAATGATCCAGGCGCTGGTGGAGCAGGGCTCCGCCTACGCCGTAGACGGCGATGTTTATTACCGTGTTGATTCCAATCCGGAGTACGGCAAGCTTTCGGGGCGGCGGCTGGAAAGCATGAACGCTGGCGCGCGCGTCCAGGTGGATGACCGCAAAGAACATCCGATGGATTTCGCGCTTTGGAAAGCCGCCAAGGAAGGCGAACCGGCTTGGGACAGCCCCTGGGGCAAAGGCCGCCCGGGCTGGCATATTGAATGTTCAGCGATGAACATGCACCATTTGGGTGAGCAAATTGATATCCACGGCGGCGGAAATGACTTGATTTTTCCTCATCACGAGAATGAAATCGCCCAGACAGAAGCCCTGACCCACAAAGCCTTCGCCAGGTACTGGATGCACAACGGCATGCTGACGCTCAAGAGCGAAAAGATGTCCAAGTCCTTAGGCAACATGGTTCTTATCGACGAATTCCTGGCGGAACACCCCGGCGACGTGATGCGCTTGCTGGTTCTGAACGGCTCTTACCGCAGCCCGCTGACCTATAACGACGAAGTATTAGCGCAGACCGAACAGGCTTACAAGCGTTTGCTCACCGCGAAGAAAACCGCTGACCTGAGCGCGCCCGGTATCGACCCAGCCAAGGCCAACACGCTTCAATCGGAAGCTGAGAAAACCCGCCTGCAGTTCAAAGAAGCTATGGATGATGACTTTAACAGTTCTGCCGCGCTGGCCGCGCTGTACGAGCTCGTCAGAGCCATCAACCAAGCCCGTTCCGAAGGCGCGACTCAAGCGCAATTAGCGCCTGCTATCCAGGTCTTCGATGAGTTGACTGGCGTGCTTGGTTTGCGCTTGAAAGAAGAAACGAATGGACAAACGCCAGCCGACGCGTTCATTGACCTGCTGGTGGCTCTGCGCACCGAACTGCGCGCAGAAAAACTATGGGCGCTGGCGGATAAAATCCGCGTTGAGTTGAAAGCTCTCGGGGTTGTTCTCGAGGACAGCAAAACCGGCACAACCTGGACCTGGGAATAAACCATGCGCGAGTGGATTAGCGGCAGAAACCCGGTTTATGAGGTTTTGCGCGCCAAACGTCGGCATGTGTTTCGACTTGTTTTGGCGCGCGGCATCAAGTTGGAAGGTCAGTTGCCAGAAATTCTGCGCTTGGCCAAGCTGCGCGGCCTCGCGCCCGAAGAAGCGCCGCGCGATAAACTGGACACCTTGTCCAGCCATCATCAGGGGGTCGCGCTCGAAGCCAGCGAATATCCCTACGCCGCGCTGGAAGATCTAATTCAGAACGCCCGTAACTACTCTGAGCCTCCTTTTTTTCTGCTTCTGGACCTTATTCAGGATCCGCAAAACCTGGGAACTCTGCTGCGCACCGCGGAAGCCGTAGGCATCCACGGCGTCGTGATACCCTCAGCGCAAGCCGCCCAAATAACCCCGACGGTGGTGCATGCCAGTTCCGGCGCTACGGAGCATTTGCTGGTGGCCCAGTACAACCTTGCGCAGGCAATTGAGAGGCTGAAGGCACTGGACCTTTGGGTCTATGGATTAGATGAAGCCCCCCGTTCCAAGACTCCCTCCCAGCTGCGGCTGGATGGCGGGATTGCCTTGGTGGTTGGCAACGAAGGCTCCGGCCTGCGGGATTTGGTGCGCAAGAACTGCGATGAGCTGCTGCGCCTGCCCATGCGCGGCAAGATTGAATCCCTAAACGCTGCAGCCGCGGGTTCTATCGCGCTGTATCTCGCCCGCCAGGCTCGAGATTAACCTTAGTGTAAGCAAGGATAATCGCGCTTTGACTCTAGCCTCTGCGAGCGCGGCAAGCTGCCTTTCTGTCTTCCTTTAAGTTTCTTCCCTCCCTACTAAACTCATAGTTCCTTCGCTGCGCTCAGGATGACACAAATGTGTCGTTGCGAGCGAGCGCCAGCGAGCGCGGCAACCTGCCTGTAAACCAGCGCGCAGGAGGAAAAGTGAATGTCCAGTCCTGGAGGGAGATCGCTTCGCAAGCTCGCGATGACGGGAAAAAGCAGGATCCTTCGCTGCGCACAGGATGACACAAATGTGTCGTTGCGAGCGAGCGCCAGCGAGCGCGGCAACC
>JAAZPN010000054.1 GCA_012797215.1 Chloroflexota bacterium
ACCACAGGAAACAAGCAGTGGTTCCCGGTGAGCATTGATTTGAGGTGTCCGGTTGGGTTACCAGCGGTGCTTCCGTAATCGCGCAAAATGCGCGCGTGCGCGTACGGGTGGTCCTCGGGGATAAGCCTTTGCAAGGCATCATCAATATCGCTTTCGAGGCATTCCAGAGCTTCATTGACCATGATGCCCGTGGTGGTGTGATTGCTGACAACCGCCACCAGCCCGTTCCGCACACCGGACTCCTTTACAGCCGCGCTCACATCATCCGTTATCAGGATGAATTGATTGTATTGATTTGTTAGCAGGGAATTGCGTTGATGATAGAACATGCGCCTCCTTATCCCAAAAATTCCAAGGCGTTTTGGCCGAGCACCAGTTCCAGCGTGCTCGCGCGCCAGCCAAGATTACACAGAGCTTGCACCATTCGGATTTGCTCAAAACGAGGATTATTCGAGCCAAACATGACCTGATGCCGCAAGGAGCGGTCTACCCAATATTTCCCGAGCATGCGCGTGAAAACCTCTTCATAAAACTCACGCGCGCTATCAAAATACAATAAGCCGGTGTCCGCGTACATATTTGGGTATTTCAACAAAAGTGCAGCGGTTTCCCGCACCCACGGAAATCCAAAATGCGCCAGACAAATGCGCAGTTTTGGGTAGCGCGCAGCCACCGGTTCAAATTCCAGGGGGTTGGCATAGCGCATCGTGGTGTTCGGCTCCAGGCTGAGCCCTGCGTGGAAAATGATGGGTTTGTTGTAGCGCAGGCACAGCGCGTAAATCGGGTCCAGCAATTCACTGGCGGGAGAGAAATTTTGGCGGGCTGGGTGCAGCTTGAGGCCGGCCAGCTTGAGGTCGCCAAAGGCGTGTTCAAGCGCATCCAGCGCGTCTGGGCGGTAGGGGTCCACCGATGCGAAGCCGATGAAACGCAGCGGGTCAAGCTCCACCAGCAGCCTGATTTCCTCGTTGCTGACGATTACTTGGTTTTCCTGTGTGCTCAGGTCCAGCGGCAGCAGCGCCAGGCGGTCGATGCCGGCGCACTGCATCTGGTTATGAATATGCTCCAGGCGCGCGGTGCCCGTCTTGTACAAGCCCAAAGCCTGGCGGCGCTGTTCAAGCAGACCTTCTGTCCCGCAAATCGGCTCGAAAAAAGCCGGATGGGTGTGGATATCAATGACTTCGCCCATAAATTCTCTCCCGCGTTTTTCGTTAGCTTAGCAGTTCGCGCATTCTTTCAAGGGCCAGTTCCGCGTAGAGGCTCGGCTCGTTCAGGTAGGCCATCACCAGTTCAACAGTGCAGAAGTGCTGGTAATTGCGGGCTTCGATGGCGCGCAGGAGCTGGCGCAGCGGGATATTGCCGTCACCAGGCATCATGTGCGTATCGGAGCTGCCGTCGCTGTCGATGATGTGCATGTGGCGCAGACGGTCGCCCAGCTTATCAAAGTAACTCATGATAGGCTCGCGGTTGCAGAAGGGCGGGCAGATATCGCACATGCCTACCAAACGCGGGGAATTAATGGTATCAAGCGCGCGCACCAGGTCATTGCAGGTGACAATAACGTTGGATTCGTACATGGTCAGCGGCTCAAAGGCGATATCGATGTCGATATCTTCGGCATAATGCGCCAGTTCGGTAAAGGTCTTGATGACCCGCTCCCAAATTTCATCGTGGGTGGCCTCGTAGCCGGCGTGGGCAGCGGAAAGCAGGACGAATTTTCCGCCCATAGCCTTGGCCATGTCCATGTTCAGCTTGATGTAATCAATGCTTTCCCGGCGCATGGATTCCGTGCCAATCATCGGGTTATACGGGTAACCATTGGTCTCGGGGGTATAGCCAATAATCTCCATATTGTATTTATCCCGCAGACCGAGCAGTTCCTTAAGCTGTCCCGCTTTCAGGTCAGGCGCGTAAGCGTGTGGGCGGCCGCCCCAAATTTCAATACCGTCATATCCCAGGCGCGCGGCATCCGCGAACGCGCGCTCCAGTGGATAACGCATATAGCCCATGGTGAACATTCCGATTTTCATTGTAAGTTTCCCTTTCGAATACTATTGTTGATATCAATGCCGCTTGGCACTGTTACTTACGCTTTCACCGCGCCGGAGACTGCGGAACCCGCTCTCCTCACCCGGGGAATTCTTCTTTCTTGGTATTTACCGTTCGCGTGAGGTGAACGAAATCCCCCGGTCTGAAGCCGGTTTGCTTGCCAACGTTGATAGAAATCAATTGGATTGGCACAATCTCGGCAAGCGTCCGCCCGATACCGCGGTTTTTCGGCAGCACAACGGTTGGCAGCAGGGCCGAGCTTTCATTCGCGAACCAAAAAACCTTCATTCCCAATCCGGCAGCTTTGGCAGCCAGGAATTCGTCTTCTTTGCAGGTTTGTTCTTCACCTTCCATCGCCAACAGCGTAAAGTCCGGGCTGGCCATTTCTACCGCTCCGTGCCAGAATTGACCGGTTGCCAGGCCTTGCGTGGTTAGTTTGGGACCTTCCATAAAGCACAACGCGCCTTCCAACGCCGTGGCGTAAGATGCCCCCCTACCGACAATCGCCAACTTTTTCACATCCCCAAGCGTGTTGTCCAGTTCCTGGATGTGCCACTCCAGGTCGCTCAGGTAAGTCTCCAGGCCATCGGCGGTAGAGCGCAAGTCCTCCAGAGCGCCTTCCACCGGTTGACCTGCCAGGTTGAAGGCCATCAGTTGGGTGACCGCGAGCGTGCCGAGGTAGCTGCGCGTGGCCAGGGTAATATCGTTGCCGGTGTGGATTGGCACAATCAAATCTGCTGCCAAACCAAGCGGACTATCCGGGTAGTTGGTGTTCGCCAGGATGAAGGGCGAGCCCAGCTCCGCGCGGCGGTTCAACAGGCGGGTCATCTCAATGATTTTGCCTGAATTGGAAATCATCCAGAGAATAGTGCGGGAATTAATCATCGCGGCGGCGTAACTTATCAGTTCGCTGGCGTCCACCCAAACTGCGGGCAATCCTGCCTGCGCGAGCCGCACCCAGGCCGCATACGCGGCAAAGAAAGAGGAACCCATGCCGGTCAAAATGATGCGGTCAAATTCCCCGGCCTGGTAGCGGGCAGCCAGCGCGCTTAAGGCTTCGGGGTCGTAACCTTTAACAGCATTGCGCACGCCCTCAGGTTGGGAAAGTATATCGGTGATGAAGGGAAAATCTTCGTACATTATTTACCTCGTTGTTTCCTTAACTTCAGTTCTTTGCCTCAGCAAGAGCGCGTATGCCCCGCCAATGACGCCTGAGTAATACCCTAATTTCGCCGGTACGATGGTCACTTTATCCGCGGGCACCATCAGGTTGTGTTTGCGCATGGTCGCATCAACCTCCGACCTGAGCAAATCATAACTTTCGATAACCCCTCCACTCAGCGCGACTACTTCTGGCACATAAGCAGAGATGAGATTGAGCAAACCGAGCGCCAGGTATTTGGCTTCACGCTGCATGATTTCGAGCGCTTTTGGGCTTCCTTTTTCAGCCGCTTTGGCTACCGACGCGCCGGTCACAATCTCCGGCGAACTCAGGTTTAGCTCCCGCAAAAATTCCGCATCCTGACTGGCGATTTGCCTGGCGTATTCGGTCAGGGCATCCCCACTGGCAAGGCTCTCCCAACAGCCGCGCGCGCCGCAGTAGCACAAGGGACCGGAAGGGTCGATGATGTGATGCCCTGCCTCCGGGTGCGCGCCATTCATCCCGCGGTAAATCTGTCCATCCAAAATCAGGGCAGTGCCAATGCCGGTTCCGACTGTTACTGCCAGAAGCCTTTTGACCCCTTTGCCAGAGCCTTGCCAATACTCAGCCAAAGCAGCCGCGTCCGCGTCGTTCTCAAGCACGCAGGGCAGTTGGAAGTGCGCGCTGACCAGTTCAGTGTATGGAACGTACTGCCAGGCCGGGCTGGTATATGGGCTCAGGATAGTGCCCCTGAAAGGGTCTACCGGACCGGTTGCGCCAACCCCAATCCCCAATATCTCAGGGGAGCCATTCTCCGCTAAAAGCGTTTCCACCAGCTCAATCGTCGCGCGCGCTCCGGTATCCTCGCGTCTGTCGGTACCCAATTTGCTGCTGCGAACGTCAATAATCTCCCCAGCTTGCGTCACCAGACCGGCGCGTACATTCGTGGCGCCGAGGTCAACTCCGACAAGCAGGGGCTCTTGGCCGTGATAACGGCTGCCGCTTGGTTTTAGGTCACTGGGCAGGTATCTGTTGCGGAAAGAGCTGGAAAAACTAACGGAAAATGCCGCTTTTTCGCTGCGGGTAAAGGATTGGTTGTATTCAATCACCTTTCCAGTTTTGTTGCGCGTCACGCACTCGAACATCAGCACGGGTGTTGAAGGCTCAATCTTCAGCCAGCGCGCGTCCTTCGCGTCCAGCCAATAAGCGGTCAATGTCTGCCAGCCATGGTCATAGGTGTGACCGTGAAATTCCATGATGTCAAAAAGTGAAAACACTTCCAAATCCATGTATTCCAGGTCGGGCAGCAGCGCCTTGGGGGTGTAAACATCTTCAATCGAGTAAGGTTCGCCGTTGATGTAATAAAGGCGGCGCATGTAAAACATGTCGTCATCCGGCTCAATTTCGAGGATCTTTGCGAATTTGACACCCGCTGGCCGGACAATCTTGGTGAGCATTTTTACAGAAGGTTCTCCGCCTTGCTCGCGAATTTTTTGGCGAAAGCCGGACATTGAATCAAGCTCATGCCTGATTTTTTTTCCAACTACAAAAACGCCTTTTCCCTGGACCGGTTTTAGTTGTCCTTCCAGCGTGAGGGAATTTATCGCGTTGCGTACAGTCAGGCGATGAATGCCAAACTCATCCACCAGCTCGCTCTCGGAAGGGATGGCTGTTCCCGGGGGATACACGCCTTCTTCGATGCGTGAACGCAGAATTTCGCGCAGCTGTATGTATTTTGGGCTCTGATTCTTATCGTTAATTACTTCTTCACCCATGGTTCAAAAACCTCCACAACTTCCGCCGCGACGCGCGCGCCTCCACGCAAAGCCTCTTCCAGACCATGCCCGTGCAGCACTTCCGCCATAAAACCAGCAATAAAGGCGTCGCCCGCGCCTACTGTGTTTTCTACTTGCGCGGGGAAGATTCCAAACTGGTAAAAAAGCTCGCCATCATACGCCAGACTCCCATCCGCGCCAAATGTGCCAACGACAACTTTTGGCCCCATTTTCCAGGCATCCTTCAAATAGGTCTCAGCCTCAGTTCGCTTGAGTGAAAAAAAGGCATAATCAACATAGGGCAGCGTGCGGGCAACCAGAGGGTCGTCCTTCTTGGTGCTGTAGTCAAAACTTAGCAGCGCGCCGCGACCTTTAAGCTCGGCCAGGTTGTTTTCCGCTTTTCCCCAAAAAGCTGTGTGCACCAGGTCATGCCGGGCGGCAAAGTCTACTTCTTCCGGCGTGAATACAAGGTCTGCCAAAACCCCTTCCACATATTCCCCGTGCACGCGGTCCTTCCCGTCCATGTCCATCGTTGTGATGGCAGTCGCGCCGTTCCCAACGCGCAAATGCGAAATATCAATTCCTTCAGCCTTTAGGGTGTCCAGCATCCAGCGGCCGTTGTCGTCACTGCCAGTAACGCTTACCACTGCGGTCGGAAAGCCCAATTTGCGAATATTTACGGCAAAATCCACGGCGTTGCCGGTCGGATATTGTCTGCCAAGGCGGGGATACACATCAATACAGTTATCACCAATAGCGGCGACGCGCATTTCTCTTCTCCTTCTGCTTTATTCCACTGGCCAAGCGCCGTTGACCTGGATAGTCACCGCCGCGCTTTCAGCGCCAGTCTGCAAGCAGCTTTTCAGGTCCAAGCTCTGCAAAACCCCATACAAAAAGCCCGCGATGAACGAATCACCGCAGCCCATCGTATCGACCACTGGCCCCGGGACAACGCCCTGTTCGACAAAATTCTCGCCATCGTAGCCCAGGCTGCCATTTTCGCCCAGGGTCGCCACCACATACTTCGGCCCCCTGTTCCAGCAATTACGCAGGAACTCGCGTAATTCCGTGCTGTCTTGTTCGAAAGAAAAGAAGGCATAATCCACATAAGGCATGGCGATATCCACGCAAGCGTGCTCCGGCTGGTCGGAAAAATCAAACGAAATTACTGTGCCTCGTTCGCGCAATTCTTTCAGGTCATGTTCTATGCGGCTCCAGACGCTGGTGTGCATCAGATCGTGCTTGCTGATGAAATCCTTGTCTTCCTCAGACAGGAAAAAATGTTCCATCACGCCTTCATCGTACTTGCCAAAGACGCGGTTGCCCTTGTCCAGCGTGATTTCCGTGTACGGGGACGTTCCCGGCTTAGTGCTTAGATGCGAAATATCCACGCCCTTGGCTGCCAGGGCTCTCCGCAGCTTGGCGCCGTAATCATCCGTACCGATAAAGCCCACGTAAGAAGCCTCGCCTCCCAAGCGAATGAGGTTCACTGCAACGTTAACAGTGTTTCCACCCGGGTAAGTCTCTCCCTGCTCCAGGTAAACATCCGTTGAATTATCCCCAACAGCCGCGATTTTCATTACTTTCTCTCCTCTTTGCCTAATTCGCTGATAAACTTCATCTTGTCTGTCCGCGCAATCGATTTAAACGACTCAACCGGAACATTTTGGGTATCATAGCTAATGCCATTCAGGAAATAACAAGCGCTCCCCTCGGGAATCTGCAACAAATCAGCCTCAATTTCATCCGCGAAAGTCAGGCTGATATCTTCCGTCCCATGGCTTATTTCCACCCCATATTCCTCGTGCAACATGCCGTACAAGGACAAGCCCTCAAAATCATAGGTCTCGATGCCCGGGTATCTCTCCAGGGGAATAATTGAGGTGTCCAGCGCGACTGGCTCATCATCAATCAAACGAACCCGAACGATCTGAAGCGCCTGGCTGTTTATGGGCAGCTGCAGGCGGTCAGCCATGCGCGCGCTGGTTTTGATGACAGACTGGCTTACGCGCCGATTTTTCAGGGTTTTGCCCTGGCTCTTCACCCAATCCGTAAAAGACCCCAAGTCCTGCAGGTTTCTGAGCATGCGCGGCTCGGGGATGTAATAATTTACCAGAGGGGTGCTTGCCAGGATGCCGGCAGCGATCAAGCGCTTTGCAGCCGCGCGAAAAGTCATGCGGTTGCAGTTCCAGGCTTCACACAGCTGTCGTTCACTTGGCAGCGTGTCTCCTGGTTTTAAATTATTCTCGATGATGTAGCATTCAATTTGCTCAGCAATCCGGTCTCTTGGTCTGCTTTCGTACGCGTCCATACGCACCTCTCTACTGTACTTTTAAGTCTCGGGAAGCAGCTTTCGCAGGTATTGCGCTGATTTCTCAATCGATGTATGGGGATCATCCCAATAGATAGAGTCGTTAATCTCGAGCGTCAGATTACCCTCGTAATCATTGCGCTCCAGGGTGTCGATGTATTCCTTCAGCGGCAGGTTGCCAGCGCCCAAAATGTAGTGCCCGGAGGGATTACCATCGGCGAAGTGGATGTGCTGGACGCGCTTACCAAGCGCGTCAAAGAAGCTCTGCAGCTCTTCTCCTACCACCGCCATCGCCACCAAATCCACGCAGCACTGCACCTGGCCCGAATCCACTTCCGTCAACATGCGCTGCATATCCGCGCAGGTGGTGATCAGGTTGGATTCATACGGCTGGAGTTGTTCAACAATCATCTGAACTCCCAATTCCTCTGCTCGTTTTGCCAGGGCGCGCATCGAATCGATGGAGCGTTTCCAGGCTTCCTCGCGGGGTTCATCCAATAAGCCCCACCCAGAAGTGACAAACAGGCGGTTGGTGCCAAATTCCAGCGCGTCTTCCATGGAGCGGGTGAAGTAGCGGATGCTCTTCTGGCGGTATTCTTCATCACGGCCAGCCAGGTTGATCGGGTAGTTCAGTTGTTCTGGCGTCAGCATGATTACCTTCATTCCGCGGTCCTCAATTTGCTTACGCAGCTTCGCAATCTTTTTGCTGGCGCTGGCGCGGTCGGTGTAATCATCAAAACTGTAATGCGGGTCCCCCGCCCACAATTCAAGATATTTCAGACCGCATTTTTCTACTGAATCCAGCACATACTCAAATGAGTAATGCCAATATTGCACCGTCATGACGGAAATGTTTTGCATGCTGATACGGGACATAAGGCTCCATTCTCAAAGCTGTGATTAGATGAGTAGTAATTAATGTTATACCACATATATAGACAAGATACAAGGAATTTTGAGATTTCCAAGGGAAGTTCGCGGGCTGATTGGGGCCCTTCTTGAGATTAAGCGCAATTGTCCGCGCGATCCCACAGATTATCTTGGTAGAGTGCGGCGGTAATCCGGTATATTGATTGCTAACGAAACGTTTTTCCCCGTTTCGGATAGGAGAAAAAATGGTTGAAGAGAAGAAAAGGGTCCCCTGGTATTTGTGGCCTTTCTGGCTGATCTACCAGATAACGGTCAGCATCCTGAAAATTACCGGCCGTTTGCTTGGAGCTATCCTCGGGCTTGTCATCCTGGTGGTGGGCGTGCTCCTGTGCGTAACCGTCATAGGCGCCATCCTGGGAGTGCCGCTGATAATCCTGGGCTTCATGATGATGGTGCGCTCAATCTTCTAAGCGCGCTTCGCCCAAAACCGCTACTTATGCGCTGCCAGGCTGTTTTTCAGTCTGGTCAGCGCGTCCACGGGGGTCGGATCAACACCGTAGTCCAGCGCGAGAAAATAAGAAACATAGTCCCCAAATTGCAGCAGGCTCCAGATTTGCGCCAGGCGGCCTTGGCCTCTGGCGTGCACAGCGTCCACGCCAGCGCCGGCCATCAGGAAAGCCTGTTGGGTGGCGGTAAGGCGCAAACTGTTGCGTGGATGGTCCAAGCCAGAACGCAAGAACAGCGCGGATGTCTGTTCAAAAAGGCTCTCGGGAAATTCCAGACCCGCCAGGGTATTATGGTTGGATTCCGGCAGCCCCTCAAAGACAGCCCAGGCTTTGGCCAGTTCGTTAATTTGTGTTTTCCAGCGGCGCGCGACGACTTCCAAGTCACCTGCCGCGAGGATAACTACGTTCCGATTTAATAGCTGCCCGGCCAGGCGTTTGGCAGGGTTCACGCTCAGGTCCGCCCCCGCGCTCAAGAGCGCCTTGCCCTCCCGCAGTACGGAAAGGGCTTCCTGGATTTCGCTCTCGTCCACGCGCGCCAGGCCAAGCCGGCAGACCAGCGCCAGGAGCATTCCAAACGAATACGGAATTGCCGTCCGCGGCTGACCGCTGTGCTGGAATACCCACACTGGCAGCCCCTTTTCTTCAGCCCGCGCGCGCAGTTCCCCACCCGTGCAGAGCGCCATCACCTGGCAGCCGCGCTCAAGCGCTGCGTCGAAAGAAGAAAGCGTTTCTTCCGTATTGCCGGAATGCGACGAACAGATGACCAGCGTGCCTTTGCCCTGCGCGTAAGCCGGCAAACCATAATTACGATGGGAGAGAATTGGCACGCGGCAGGAGGGCGCCAGATACGCGCTCAGCAAGTCCCCACCAATAGCGGAGCCCCCCATGCCCGGAATCACGACTTTTTCGATATTGGTGAATTCTGGTAACGGCAGGCCGTGTCCTAGCTGCCAGGCTTTTTCCAGGTCATCGGCCAGCGCGTCAATAAATCCAAGCATATTGTCGGGGTCCAGAGGGTTGGTTTGGGTCTGCATTCTTTTACTCCTGATTGGTGATTCGCTGCGCGGCTAAACGCGCGCGTCAAGGTTTGATGGCAAGGTTTGCGATAAAAAGGCTGGAGTACTTGCTCAACCGACAGCCGTCGTCGCTATCTTCGTAGAGCGCCTTAATCAGAAAACCGGCGCGCGTCTGCCCTCCCAGTTGGCTCTCGAGGGTATGGCTGAACTGATATCCTTCATCGATGCTGATTTTCTTCCCAGCCGCTTCCAACAATCTGCCGTTATAAGGCAGCGAAAACTTGCACGCTAAAGGTGTTCGGGCGTGTAATTCCATATCCTCATCGGCAAACATATAGACAATCGGATTTGTGAATCCGGTCATCAGCGCGCCGCCTTTGCGCAGCACGCGGAAAGACTCATTCCACATATTGGTCAGGTCTTCCACGTAGCAATTGGAAACCGGATTGATAATCCAATCGAAGCTCTCATCCTCAAACGGAAAAGGCTTGGTCATATCCCCTTTTACCAGATCTATGTGATAGCCTTCGCGTTCGGCTACACTTTGCTCGGAAGCCAATTGTCTGCGCGAGTTATCAAAAATCGTGACCTTGTAGCCGCGCGCTGAGAGAAGCGCGCCCTGCTGCCCACCTCCGCTGGCAAGCCCAAGCACTTTTTTGCCCAAACCGCTGTACCAATCCTGTGGAACTGGCTTTTGGGGAGTCAGATAAAGGATGAGCTCACCGTTTTGCGCCTGCACAAAATCCTCATGCGTAACCGGAATAGTCCAGGTGTTGCCAGCCTCGCTCCATTTATCCCACATCAAAGAATTGAAATCCACGTAATCGGTCATTGCTATCTTCTCCTCAACTCAGGGGGTGGGGCTGGGTGTCTCAGTGATGGTTGGGGTAGGCGTAGGGGTGTCGGTATTTTTCTGGACCACCTGGATGCGTGCCCAAAATGGAGCGTCCCCGTTGGGACCCAATCCGAAAAGCTCGCCGCCCGGAGCCATTAACATCCAATTGCTCTGATAAAAACCCGTTTCAAAGGGCGCGTACATTTCCACGCTCAATTCCACCACCGCGCCGGGAAGCACCTCAGCCGGCAGGAATTGCGATTGCATGGCGCCCATCGGGTTGCCCGAAAAGAACACCAGAGTATAAAGGCGCGTCCACTTGCAAGCACCGTTATTCACCAGGCGCCAGGTCTTAACAAAGCGCTGACCCGGCTGCATTGGGCTTTCATCCGGAATGCTCACATCAAACGGCACGCCAGCCGCCGCCCGGTTGCAGTCGGGGTTGTCTGTCGGCGTGCGCTCCGGGGTGGAGCTGCGCGCGATGGTTGGAATGAGCGTTGGCGCGGCAGTCGGCGGCGCAGTTGGCGCGGCAGTCGGCGGCGCGTTCTGGAATGCCTGTAAAGTCAGTTGGAAAAGCTGCGTCGCCTCGGCTGCCAGCGTCTGCGAGAGAGCTTCCGCTGTTGGCAAAGTGCCTGGCTCAGAGCTTGATGGCGCGCAAGCCGCAAGGAGAATGGCAAGCGCCGCGCAGACCAGTAAGGCTATTTGGACCCTATTTTGCTTGAGTCGAAACATAACGCGCTAATTTTACTCTACTTAGTCATTGTGGATTTCCCACCCGGGAGCAGCCTGAAGCGTTATTGTTTGGGAGCCATTTGGCGAGCACGATTCTTTTTCTGCCGCCTGCTTGCAAAGAGCGCCATCCTTCTCGAACAGTTCATTTCCTCATTTTCTCTACTGCTTTTGGTTTCTTGTTCGCTATGCCCTTTCAGCGCAAAAAGCCTATGGTATGCCAACATTTCTGCGATTCGATCACGCCCTCTGTAAACATACATCACCTGGGATCAGCTCCACCCTCTGCGCTTGCCTTGCCTCCGCAAATGGAGTAAAGTATAGTTTCATAGAGAAATGTTCTTACGAACGGAGAAGCTTTTATGACCATGGAAACGGTTGCCGCGACTTCTTCCAAACCCACCGAACGCTGGCTGGATAAACCAATTGCGCCCTGGTGGCCGGCATTGACCATTGAAAAGTTGTTAATCGTGCTATTAATTTGCGCGGTCATCCTCACGCGCTTTTACGATTTGGGCGCGCGCACGATGGCGCACGACGAAGTCAATCACGTGGTGCCTTCTTATTCGATTGAAACCTATGTCTACGACCCGGTAACGCATGGACCCTTCCAGTTTCACGCCTTGGCGCTTTCGTATTTCCTCTTAGGCGATTCTGACTTCAGCGCGCGCGTGCCTGCAGCGCTGTTTGGCGTTGGCGTGGTGCTCTTTACCATTTTCGCCTGGCGCCGCTATCTTGGCAGGGTTGGCGCGTTAATCGGCGCTTTCCTGTTCACAATATCGCCGTATATTTTGTTCTACAGCAGGTATACCCGCAATGAAATTTTTATTGTCTTTTGGGGTCTGGTGCTCCTGTGGCTTTTCCTGCGCTATCTGGAAGGCGGAGAGGGCAAGTTCCTGCTCTGGATTAGCTTGATAACCGCCCTGCATTACGCGGATAAAGCGACCTCTTACATATTCAGCGCTGAAGCGCTCATCTTTTTGGCTGTGCTGTTCATCATCGAATCGCTGCGCAAGCCCTGGCGCGAACGCCAGTACCAGGCTAATTTCCTGATTATGATGCTGGTCGCGCTGCTGGCAGTGCTGGCCGGCGCGGCTCTTTATCTGCTCACCAAAGGCAGCGCTGCGGGCAGCTTGCTCGTGCCCTTCGCAATTATTGGCGCGGTGCTGCTGGCTGCCCTGGCTTTCATGATTTTTTGGCTTGTGCGCGGGTTGGGATGGAAAGAAATTCGCAGCTCCCGCAGCTTTGACCTGGTGGCGCTGCAGCTGCTGCTAATTCTCCCGCTGCTCACGGCTCTGCCGGTCAAGCTGCTCGGTTTCGACCCGCTCGATTACTCCCAGACTGGTATTCTGCGTTCCGTGGCGGTCTTCTTCGCGCTCAGCCTGGCATCCATGCTGCTTGGATTGATGTGGAACCGAAAAATCTGGCTGCGCGCGCTGCTGATTTTTTGGAGTGTCTTCCTCGTTCTCTACACAACTTTCTTTACGCACGGCGAAGGCTTCTTTAAGGGCTTGGTGGCTGCCTTAGGCTACTGGATGTCCCAGCAGACGGTGCAGCGCGGCACGCAGCCGCTTTACTACTACGCCTTTGTGCAGATTCCTGTTTATGAATATCTGCCCGCGCTTGGCATGCTATTAGCCTTAGGCATTGCCACTCTGCGCGGTTTGTATGCAGCCCGACCAGGTTTTCCATTCCAGAAACCGGAAAAATCTGTCACTCTCCCCCAGCCCGATCAGTCTTCTGCAAGCCTTGATTTTCCGGAAGACCTGCAGGCGTTGAGAATGGAGCCCGATTCCGCAATGACGAGCAGTCTCGCGGGGAGTCTTGAAACAGAGGTGGAAGAAGTTACTGGGAATATCCAAAAAGCTGCTGACCTTCCGGATGTAACTGTGGAATCTGCCCCGCGTCCTGTTTGGTATGAACGCTTGTTCAGTCTACCGCCTGAGCCGCGAGGGACAGCAGCCTGGCTGCCGACCGCCGCTTTACTGATTTACTGGTCGCTGATGAGTTTGCTAGCCTTTTCTTACGCGGGCGAACGCATGCCGTGGTTGACTTCACACATCACGATGCCAATGATCCTGGCGAGCGCTTGGGCTTTGGCTTACCTGGTCGAAAAAACCGATTGGCAATCAGTTCGCCGCGGAAAAGGATGGCTGGTTGGCTTGCTGACGGTAATATTTCTGTTTGCCATTAGCGGCCTGGCAGGCACATTGCTCGGGTCGGTGCAGCCTTTTGCTGGCAAGGACCTGGTGCAGCTGCAAGCAACCAGCACCTTCCTGTTAGCTGCTCTTGGCACTGCCGCCAGCCTGGCAGGTCTGGTCTTTTTACTTAAAGATTGGCATCCGCGCACCTTCTTTAAAACCCTGCTGCTTACCTGCTTTGGAATCATGGCTGTTTTCACCTTCCGCGCCGCGTACCGTGCCGCTTACATCAACTATGACAATGCGAAGGAGTACTTGGTCTACGCGCACTCCACCCGCGACATGAAAGACGTGCTGGAACAGGTGGAGACGATTTCCAAACGGCTGTACGGGGATAAGTCCATCGCGGTCGCCTACGACAATGACGCGCTGTATCCCTTCTGGTGGTACCTGCGGGACTACCCCAACAAGGTCTGGTTTGGCGATAACATCACCAAGGATTTGCGCAACTCGCCGGTAATTCTGGTTGGCAGCGCCAATTTCGCGAAAATCGAGCCGTTGGTGCGCGATGATTACATCATGTATGAATACAAGCGCATGTGGTGGCCGATGGAAGCCTACCGCAATCAATCAATTGCTTCCGTCTGGCAAATGCTAAAAAATCCAGCGCTGCGCGCGGGCCTTTGGGATATCTGGTTTAATCGGGACTACACTCAATATGCCCTGGCTACTGGCGACGGAAGCCTGACCCTGGCCACCTGGTCGCCCTCCGACCTGCTGCGCATGTACATCCGCAAGGATTTGGCTTCCCAAATTTGGGAATACGGCGTTGAACCCACGCCGGCGGCCCCAAAGATAGACCCCTATGCTGGCAATACTCTCAGCCTGGACCCTGTAAAGGTGATTAACATTGCCGGGACCCTCAGTTTCTCAGCGCCGCGTGGATTGGCAGCCGCTCCGGACGGCAGCCTGTTTGTCGCAGACTCTCGCAACCACCGCATCGTCCACCTGGATGCAAGCGGTTTGTATCTCAACTCCTGGGGCAGCTACGCCAACGTTTTGGAAGGCCCCGCGCCAGAGGGACTGTTTAACGAACCCTGGGGCGTGGCAGTGGGACCAGACGGACTGGTTTACGTGACCGATACCTGGAACCACCGCGTGCAGGTCTTCTCGCCTGATGGCAAATTCCTGCGAATGTGGAGTGAGTTCCTGGTGGATGGCGTGCTGGACTCCTT
This sequence comes from Chloroflexota bacterium, assembly GCA_012797215.1. Next base: position 14,606 of record JAAZPN010000054.1, read on the forward strand.
CTGGGGGCCGCGCGGCATCGCTGTGGACGCCCAGAGCCATGTGTACGTGACTGATACTGGCAAACAGCGCGTGGTGGTTTTTGACACTCTCGGGAATTACCTCACGCAGTTTGGCAGCCGCGGCCTGGTCGTCGGGCAGTTGGATGAACCGGTTGGGATCGCGGTGGATTCGGCTGGCAAAGTCTACGTAGCCGATACCTGGAACAACCGCGTGCAGGTCTTCTCGCCAAACGAGGAAGGCACTCTGTTCACAAGCGTGCTCACCTGGGACGTAGATGCCTGGACGACTGATTCGTTGGACAACAAGCCCTTCCTGGCATTAGGAGCCGATAACGAGGTGTTCATTACCGATCCCGACCTCGGGCGGGTTATTCGCTTCGACAACCAGGGCGCGTTCCTGCAATTATGGGGCGGGTACCAAAACAACTTCCTGATGGGCGTGGTGAGCGGCATCGCAGTCGCGCAGGATGGAAACGTTTGGGTCAGCGACGCGCTGAATAACACGCTGTTGCAGTTCGCGCCGCCGGCTGTTCCATAGACCACTCACTCGGATACTTAAAAAAAAACAACCCCTGGTTTCAGGGGTTGTTTTTTCGGTTGATTTTTTTTAGGCCTTAGAGGTAGCCTTGCTTACTACTTGCGAGAAAGCCTTAGGATCCCGTACAGCCAGGTCAGCCAGAACCTTGCGGTTCAGGATGATTTCTGAGGTGCGCAGGGCGCTGATCAGACGGCTGTAGGTAATGCCATTCTGTCGGGCAGCCGCATTGATGCGCACAATCCAGAGCCTGCGCAAATCGCGCTTGCGATTGCGTCGGTCGTTGTAAGCGTACCATTGGCTCTTCATGTAAGCCTCATTGGCGCGCTTAAACAGATGATTTCGGGTTCCCCGATAACCGCTGTTGTGGGCTATCCGGCGCTGGTGGCGTCGGCGGCGGTACGGTCCACTCTTTACTCTTGCCATTTTCTTATCTCCTTTGCGGTCCCCTGGGCGTCAGATTTTCATCCAGTTGTGTACACCCAACAGCCGCGCTAAAACGAATCGACAGGACTTTGGTCCTTTTTGCTCATGTAAGGCGCCAAACGCTTAATGTGCTTGACGAGGCCGCTGGATTTGACAGCGATAGTCTCGGCGAGCAGTGCTTTCGTACGCTTGGAAGTGTTGCGGCGCAGGTGACCTTTACCAATCTTGGTGCGGACAACGAGGCCGGTCCCCGTAGTACGGAAGCGTTTTGACGTAGCCTTATGAGTCTTCATCTTGTACTTACCACTACTTTGTTTTCTAGGCACGTTCAAACTCCTCTAAGAAAATGCAACGGCTGTGAACCGACCGCAGCCGTTGGTATTAATACCGACTAATTATTATAACAGATTAATGAAGAGTCAAGCAACTATTTTTTAGGAGTGAGCAGCATGAACATCGTGCGGCCTTCCATGTTCGGGGCCTGTTCAATTTCACTCACATCCTTCAAGTCCTCCGCAATTTCGCGCAGGTCTTCCAGTGCCAATTCAGGGTAGGTAATCTCCCGACCGCGGAAGCGAATGGTGACGCGGACTTTCATGCCATGCTGCAGCCAACCCCGGGCGTCATCCACCTTAAAACTGCGGTGATGGTCACCTGTCTTTGGACGCAGACGAATTTCTTTGACCTCGATCTTGGTCTGCGCTTTGCGAGCTTCGCGTTCCTTCTTTTCTTTGTCGTAGAGGAACTTGCTGAAATTCATAATCCGGCACACAGGCGGATCAGCATTGGGAGCGACTTCTACCAGGTCCAGACCGGCGGCATCTGCCCTGCGAAGAGCTTCACCAGTTGGGACGATGCCGGCGTTTTCACCGTTTTCATCCACAAGGCGAACTTTTTCTACTCTGATGCGTTCATTAATTCTGTATTCTTGTTTACTACTGATCTTCTCTTCTCCTTGATAACACTTAACAAACAACATATCACTCAGTGGTATGTTCAACGCGTAATATTACCATAATCGCCCGGAAAACGTCAACTGAACGGCGATCTTTTACTAGCAAAATGCAAAACATCTTCATTTAAGTCTTAATCTGAGGTAATATCTATGAACGTAAGCTCAAGAAACCAAATATCTCAATTTTTACGAACCTGACCAAGCAATCCACCGGAGGAACCATGACTTTCGAACAAAGCTTAGAAAAATACGCCGACTTGATCGTCAACATCGGTTTGGGTCTCAAACCCAACGATAAACTAATCATTTACCTGAATGAACACAGCCTGCCCTTGGCGCGTCTTGTCTCCAAAAAGGCCTTCCAGAATGGCGTCATCGATATCCGCCTTGAATTCAGCGATGACACCATGGTCCTGGACCGTTTTCTCTACGCGCCCGATAAAACCATGGAATTCTTTCCCGCTTACCGCGTGGAATATATGGAAAACCTGCTGAAAGACGGCTACAATCGCCTCTCCTTGCTTGCCGAAGATCCGGACCTGCTTAAGCCGGTTGACCCCGCCCGCATTGCCACCTGGCAGCGCACAGCTGGCAAAGCAGTAAAACCGATCCAAAAATACACCATGGAAAACAAAGTCAAGTGGTGCGTGGTTGGCGTCGCCTGCCCTGCCTGGGCAAAAGCTGTATTCCCCGATTTATCTGAAGAAGAAGGCATGACCAAACTTTGGGAGAACATTTTTGCCGCGACCCGCGCGGACCTGGACGACCCGGTTTTGGCCTGGAAAGGACACGATGCCGCCCTGAAAGCGCGTAAAAATTTCCTGAACGAGGCGCGCTTTGAGTACGTTCGTTACCAAGGCCCAGGCACTGACCTGAAAGTTCATCTGGTTCAGGACCATATTTGGGAAGGCGGTTCCTCCCGCAGTGAAGCCGGGGATATTTTCATGCCGAATATCCCCACTGAAGAAATATTCTCCATGCCGCACGCCGACCGCGTGGACGGCACCCTGCGCGCCACCATGCCCCTCAGCGTGCGCGGTCAGGTAGTGGATGATTTTCATTTCGCCTTTAAAGATGGTCGGGTTATTGATTTTGACGCGGGCACCGGCAAACAAATCCTCACCGACCTGCTGGATATGGATGAGGGCGCGAAACGGCTCGGCGAAATCGCCCTGGTGGCCGCAAATTCACCCATCAGCAACACCGGCATATTGTTCAAAAACACCCTGTTTGATGAGAACGCCTCCTGCCACTTTGCCCTGGGCGCCGCCTACAGCGAAAACCTGAAAGGCGCGACAGAACGCCCGGACGAAGAAAACCGCAAGCTGGGCATGAACGATTCGCTCATCCACGTGGACTTTATGGTCGGTGGGCGGGAAGTGACAGTGACCGGCGTGAAAGCGGACGGGAGCGAAGTTGTGCTGCTGAAAGACGGCGAGTGGCACATTTAGTCTGAGCGCTTTTTCGAAGCTCAAAAAACACCCGCGGACCTTTGAGTCAGCGGGTGTTTTGTTGCCCCCATCAGTTTGCCCAGTGTGTTTTCAGCAATCAACACTTTACCGCGGGATTCCAGGTTGTTTGATGGTATGATTCGCGGGCACGGGTTTAGCTTATTCCCGAAAATTGGTGGATAGAGAAACTCAACTCATCCCGGTAAACTGAAGAGAAAAATCGCATGATACTGCAGGGCGCGCTGATCGTTGTACAACAAATCTTTATCATCTTCCTCCTGATTGGCATTGGATTCCTGGCCGCCAGATTTGGGCTGCTGCGTGAAGAAGGCACGCGTCAGATTACCGATTTGCTCCTGATCATCGTCATTCCCTGCGTAATCATCATGGCTTTTCAAACAGCGTTCGAGCCGGCTCTGATTAAGAACATGCTGATTGCCGCGCTGCTTGCGGCATTGACCCATACTTCTGGCATTCTGATTTCAAAGCTGATGTTTCGGAACAGCGCCCCGGACAGAAAAACCATGCTCACCTATTCGACGGTATTTTACAACGCCGGCTTCTTTTCGCTGCCACTTTTGCGGGCTTTGTTAGGTGATGCCGGCGTGCTGTATGGGTCCGTTTTTGTGGCGGTTTTTAACCTATTCGCCTGGACCTACGGCATCCGCCTGATGAACGGCGAAAATGGCGCTTCCAAGTGGAAGAGCTTCTTGAACCCAGGAATCGTTTCGCTCCTCATTGCCTCAGCACTGGTGCTCTTCAACATCAAGCTGCCGCTTATGATTAAAACTACGCTGAATTATGTGACGGGTCTGCATACCCCTCTGGCGATGATGATTATTGGCAGCCAATTCTATGCCCTGCGGAATAACTTCACCCTGCGCGATTCTGCATTATGGAAAACCGTTCTTTCAAGGAATATTCTGGTGCCCCTGATTATGGTTGGCGCGATTTATTACCTCGCGCAGGATAAATCGCTTTTCTTTGCCAGCGTGATAACAGCCGCTGCGCCAACAGCCACCAACACAATCCTATTTGCCACTAAGTTCAGGCAGGATGTAAACACCGCCGTCCAGGCAGTCATTTTGACCACGTTGCTGACGATTATCACCATCCCCCTGATCATGGCTCTGGCTATGCTGCTGAAGGGGGCGTTGTAGCGTTTTTGATGTCTGCTGCTGGCGTCCTCAGTTCAGAGACTTCCGGAAAGTTCCAATAAATGGTCCAGTCGGAGCTGACATTTTTTGGATTAGCCAATAACAGATTTGAAGGTCAAAATCGTTACACGATGGGAACCTTGTTCTCTGCGCTTCTGGAATAACCCACAACAGGTGCAGCGGAGGACCGGAAAGACCTGAGGAGTAATTAGTAATCAATTACACCGTTTTTCAAAATGTAGGGGCGACGCATGCGT
>JAAZPN010000055.1 GCA_012797215.1 Chloroflexota bacterium
AGAAAATCGTCTTGTTATCTTCCTTTCCAAATATCTGGGCGATATCCGCGGCATCCGCCAGAAGCACTGGCGAATGGTGGCTCGGAACGGTTTTGACCGTTACCGGTTTGTTTTCATCGGGGTGCCTGTCCTTCCACTGGTGGTATTCGTCTGTGCCTGGTTCGGGTCCGCGCTCCAGCATCAGCACCGGCATCACCGCCAGGTTGGTGTAGAGCGTCTGGCCGTGCAGCAGCTCCGCCAGTTGGCGCGGCAGGCGTTCCTCGCTTTGCTCGTCGGCAAAGCGCGGGTTGGTGGAACCCAATTGCAAATCCGTGACCAGCCCGTAAAAGCGCCAGCCGCCGCTGTCGATGACCACAAAAGAGCCTTCCTGTACCTCCTGCGGGGGCACGGTCAGGCGCACCTGCAGGTTGGCTTCCAGTCCACCCCCTACCACATATCCAATTTCATTTGCCGCCGGCTGCATCATCGCGTCCATGTCCACCTCACTCCAATTCTGCCAGTGCGTTCAGCACGTTCATCAGGCCTTCGTAATTATCCCGCAGCAGCACAATCAGCTCCTTACAGGCGCCGGTGTACCAGTCCGGATTCCCGCGAACAGCGTGCACTTTTCGGGCGCTGGCAAGGTGCGCCGTCAGCACCTCTTCCATTGGCTGGTCTTCCAGGCGCAAAACGTGTCGAAAGTAAGCATATCTGCCGGTGCTGGTGAAGCGCGCCAGTTCCTCGTCATCGCACAGATACAGCGCGTCCAGGCTGAGTGGCGGGCGCGGTGGCAGGCGGTGGTAAATCTGCCCGCCTTCCTGGAACCCGACGCACAGCACGTTGATTTCCACTGGAAGATTGCGGTTGTGCCGGTTATCTTCGGTATATTCGGTCGGGATGCTGATTCCGGAGACAAGCTGACGGACAAGGCTGTCATCGTTGATGACGATGTTGCTTATCAACCCGTAAATCTCGAGGCCGTCCTCCAGCCGAACTTTGCATAAAGCCCCCAGCGCCGGCGCGATTAGTTCTTTGGTGCGGCAGCCTGCCACAAACGCTCTATTATCCGCGCGCAGCAGTTTGCCGATTAGGATTTTTATTTCCGCATTCATGTGTCCCTCAACCTCTTGTCAGTCCTTTGTTCCAGTCCTTGTTGGAGCGCCTTCCGACGCGCGCGCCCGCCTTTTCCAGCTCCCGCACCAGCATCGCCTCCACCTGTTCATGCTCGGGCATGGTGATTACTGCCAGCTCGTGCGCGCGGTGCAGCGCGTAGGGATAGGGATGCGTGTCCAATATCATGGCTTCGTGGTAAATCACGCTGTGCAGGATATCCACCAGCTGCGGATTACCGCTCACCCAGGCCGGGAACTCCACTCGCGCCAGATTGCGCTGCTCCCCGCCGCTCACATTCAAGTAGAAGAAATGCACTTTCAGGATTCCTTTTCCGTCACCCTTGGTGACCGCCTCGAATACCGCCGAACGCTCGCCCGCGCCCAGCAGATTTTCCAGCAGTTCAGCGTCGCTGATGCCGCGAATTTTGCGCTTGGTATCATCATAACTTGCCAGCTCCGCGTCCGGCACCTGCATCACGCTGAGCATACGGCTGATGAGTTCCGTGCCCGGTTTGTCGATATAGCCGGCGCTGAGTACGCCGCGCGCTTCGATTTGTTCATGGATTTGGCGCACGGCATTCTGCAATTCCTGCCTTTCTTTGCGGGTGGTGACGTTCTCATACACATCCAGCGGTCCGTCCGTGAGGGTGATGACCGGCGCGTCCTGCGGGACTGCCGCCTCCAGTAAAAACTGCCGCTCCATCAAATCGCGATAGAGTGAGACATCTTCATCCCCAATCAGACGGCCGTCCGCCGTCAGCAAGCGCTCATGCTCCAAAAGGCTGCTGAAAACGTTAATCTCAGGAGCCAGCCCCGAACCCCGCTGGATTTTAATCATGCCGATATTCAGCACGCAGAACTGGACAGCGCGGTGGCGGTTTGGCACAATCTGCGAACCGTCCGCGGCAATGAGCGTGTAGGCGGCCGGCAGCGCGGGCAGGGCTTTATGAGTCAGAAAACCTTCCGCCCCGGGCTTGGCGCAGTAGAGGTTGCTCAGCAGGGCTTCGGCTCTGGTTATCTTTTTGCGCACCGCTTCCAGGTCCAGAGCAGGGTCCGAGAACAACTGCCACAGTTTCTCTTTCTGGGCGGAAAGCTGTTCCTTGTAGCCTTTTTCCTTGCTGGCGTAATCAGCCAGGCTGACTTCAATTTGTGGATAATTTACTGGCATGGCTCTCTTTCTGAGAGGTTCTGAAAACAACCCCGCGCTTAATTATATCCAATGCCCGCGCCTTTTCTGTGGGCTGGCGGTCAAATTCCGAACATTCCGGGAACAAAGCGCCGGGAATGTTCGTCATAATTTCATCAAACAATGAGGAGTAAACCATGAAAACCAAGAATTTCGTTTTAGCCATCGCAGTCTTACTCGTCGGAGCCCTGACGCTTTCGGGCTGCGCGTTATTCCAGACACAGCAGGAGGCCGCTGCCCCAGCCAGCGTCCGCACCCTCACCGTCAACGGCACCGGTAAAGTCATCCTGGTCCCGGATATCGCCTATATTAACATTGGCGTGCACAGCGAAGCGCCGGACGTAAGTTCAGCCCTGAGCAACAACAACGCCCTTGCCGCCGCCATCTCCAACGCCCTGCAAGCCGAAGGCGTGGAAGTGAAGGATATTCAGACCGCGAATTTCAATGTCTATCCCATGCAGCAGTACGACAATATGGGCCAGGTGACCGGAACTGTATATGTGGTCGATAACACCGTGTACGTCACCGTGCGCAACCTGAGCAAGCTCGGCAAGCTGCTGGATGTCGCGATTACTTCAGGCGCGAACAACATCTACGGCATCAACTTTGACATCGCCGACCGCGAAACGGCGCTCGCCAGCGCGCGCGACCTGGCAATTAAGGACGCGCAGTCCAAAGCCCTGTCCGTGGCAGGTGTTGCTGGCGTCTCCCTGGGAGAGGTTCAGTCCATTGTCGCCACGAACACCAGCTATGTGCAGCCTTACAACGCATATGGCCTGGGAGGCGGCGGCGCTTCGGGGCTGGAGCCCGCGGTACCGATTTCAGCCGGGCAGATTGTCGTCACCTACGATGTGAACCTGACATACGCCATCAAGTAAATCAACCCTCCTGACAGCAGCAAGACCCTGAAAGAGAACCTTTCAGGGTCTTTTTTTAGTCCGCGCTGTGATAAAATTCCTAAGGCAATAATAAATACCCGAAAGGCTGCTGATATGAATATCTCTGAGATTAAGGTGCGGGATTATCGAAAAAACCTCTACCCAATTGAGGATTTCATCATCAATCGCTGGTCTGCCCGGGCTATGAGCGGCGCGAACCTGCCGCAGGAGGAGCTTCTGCGCCTGTTTGAAGCCGCGCGTTGGGCTCCATCTTCTGGCAACTTTCAGGAATGGTTCTTTCTTTACGCCCACCGCGGTACCGAACAATTCGACCGCTTCTTTTCCCTGCTGGACATCTGGAATCAGGAGTGGTGCGTGCGCGCCAGCGTGCTGCTGGTAGTGCTTTCCAACAGAATCTCGCCCAAAGGTAAAGAAATCAGCACCCACGCCTTCGATACCGGGCTGGCCTTCGAAAACCTTGCCCTGCAGGGCACAGCCATGGGGCTGGTGGTGCATCCAATGGGCGGTTTTGACCACGAGCGCGCCCGTTCAGAATTAAACATTCCCGAAGAATACAGCATTCACTGCATGGCCGCGGTTGGCTACCCAGGGGAAATTAGCAGCCTTTCCGAGTACAACCAAAACCGTGAATACCCGAACCAACGCAAAGATTTGAACGAAATGTTCCTGGAAGGCGGTTTCCCGCCCAGGGCCGAATAAAAGGAGAAGCTATGCCCATCCATCCTCTGGCAGGCAAACCTGCCCCACTCGAAGCGCTTGTCAATATTCCGCGCCTGATTTCCGCCTACTACACCCTGCACCCCGACCCCCAGGACCCGGCCCAGACTGTGGTCTTTGGCACAAGCGGGCACCGCGGGTCCTCCCTCAGCGGCAGCTTCAATGAGGACCATGTGCTGGCCATCAGCCAGGCAATCTACGAATACCGCAAGCTGGCCGGTATCAGCGGGCCGCTCTTCATCGGGATGGACACCCACGCCCTTTCCGAGCCGGCGCTCTACAGCGCCATCGAGGTTTTCGCGGGCAACGGCATGGAAATCATGATTCACGCCGATATGCGCTACACCCCCACGCCGGTAATCTCTCATGCCATCCTCACCTACAACGCCAGCAGGCAGAACGACCTGGCGGATGGCGTGGTCATTTCGCCTTCCCATAACCCGCCCGATGACGGCGGCTTCAAGTACAACCCACCCAACGGCGGCCCCGCGGACACCGAAACCACCAAATGGATTCAGAACCGCGCGAACGAAATCATCCGTGGGGGTCTGAGCGAAGTGCGCCGGCTCGGGCTAGAAAAAGCGCTCAAAGCCGACACCACCCACCACATTGACCTCATCACGCCCTACGTGAATGACCTGGACAGCGTTGTGAACATGAAAGCCATCGCTGCGTCCGGCATTCATATCGGCGTTGACCCGCTGGGGGGTTCAGGCATTGGCTATTGGGAGCCAATCGCGGAAAAATACGCCCTTAAGCTGGAAGTGGTCAATAAACGCGTGGACCCCACCTTCTCCTTTATGACCCTGGATAAAGACGGCAAAATCCGCATGGACTGCTCGAGCCCATACGCCATGGCCAACCTGGTGAACATGAAGGACAAATTCGACATCGCCTTTGGAAACGATGTGGACTTTGACCGGCACGGCATTGTTACCCCCAGCGTGGGATTGCTGAACCCCAACCACTACCTGGCAGTCGCCATCTGGTATATCTTCCAACACCGACCCAACTGGTCGCCGGATGCGGCGATTGGCAAAACGCTGGTTTCCAGCTCCATCATCGATAAAGTCGCGCTAAAAATCGGCCGCCGCCTGTGCGAAGTGCCCGTAGGCTTCAAATGGTTTGTGCCCGGCTTGCTGGATGGGAGCGTTGGCTTTGGCGGCGAAGAGAGCGCGGGGGCTTCTTTCCTGCGCAAAAACGGCGCGACCTGGACCACCGACAAAGACGGCATCATCCTGAACCTGCTTGCCGCTGAAATTCTGGCGGTTACCGGCAAAGACCCCGGCCTGCACTACCAGGCATTGGAAGCAGAACTGGGCGAAAGCTGGTACGCCCGCATGGACGCCCCCACTGGCGCGCGCGAAAAAGCCGTGTTGGCTGCGCTTTCCCCAGACATGGTCAAAGCCGATATGCTCGCGGGTGACCCAATCACCGCCAAGCTCACCAAAGCGCCCTGCAACAACGCTTCGATTGGCGGCCTGAAGGTCACCACGGACTTCGGTTGGTTTGCGGCGCGCCCGTCGGGCACAGAGGATATTTACAAGATTTACGCCGAGAGTCTGAAAGGCGCGGACCATCTGGCCCGCATCCAGGCGGAAGCACGCGAAATTGTGGATGCCGCCCTTTCGGCATAAGCTTAGCAATGCGAATGAAAACCCCGCGCCTGTGCGCGGGGTTTTTTTATTCTCAAGAAAAAAGTTGGGCCAGGTAATAGCCAAGCATCACCGCCCAAATCCAGGTATCCGTCCGGTCCAGGATACCGCCGTGCCCAGGAATGAGGTTGCCGCTGTCTTTGACGCCGGCAATGCGCTTGAGCATGCTGACAAAAATATCTCCAAAGGGCGTAAGGGCGCCAATCACCAATCCCATCAGCGCGCCCTCCCAAACCGCCAACTCCGGCATCACCGCAGGGAGAATGAGCGCTAAAAGAGCCCCAAAACCAGCTCCAAATAATACTCCGCCGGCATAGCCTTCCCAGCTTTTGCGCGGGCTGAGGCGCGGGAAAATCTTGTGTTTGCCATATTTCACGCCAATAAGGTACGCGCCCAGGTCCACCAGCATCACCAATCCCAGGCTCAGCATCGTCCACCAGGCGCCGTTAGGCAGGCTCCGCAGAGAGAAAAAGTATCCCCCCAGCCAGCCGATATACAGAATGCCAGAAACGTGCAGGGCGAAGGTGAGCACGGCTTGCGCGTCCTGCTTCTCGAAGCGGTCCAGGCTGATTATTGCGGAAGCGATCAGGATTACTACCAGCGCCAGGTCCATCAAAGCAAAACCGCTGAAAAGACGCAGGATCATCAAGGCCAACACGCCCCCCAACAGGAGCGGAAACGAGACAAAATAGCCCATGGTTTTAAGCAAACGCCAATACTCCCAGGTTCCCAGCCCCAAAACGGCCAGAATGAGCACGGCATAAACAGCGCCGCCCAGGTAAGAAACAGCAAGCATGAGCGGCACAAAAACCAGCGCGGATTTAAAACGGGTCCAGAACATTACTTGGAGCTTAACCCTCCAAAACGGCGGTTTCTGCGGCTGTATTCGCGCAGCATTTCCCTGAATACATCTTCATTAAAATCTGGCCAGTATGTGCTGGGGAATACCCACTCCGCGTAAGCGCTCTGCCACATCAAGAAGTTGCTCGTGCGCATTTCGCCGCTGGTGCGGATAATCAGATCTGGATCGGGGATGCCGGCGGTGAACAAGTTCCGGCCAATCAGAGCTTCAGTCACTTTTTCTGGCTTCACCCCGGAGGCCACGATTTTCCGCACTGCCGTGGTGATTTCATCCCTGCCGCCGTAGTTGAAGGCCAGCTGTACGGTAATCCTGCGGTTATCCTTGGTGAGGTCAATCGCGTATTGGATTTTTTCCACCAGCGTGGCAGGCAGCCGGTCCAGATGCCCGATGTGCAGGATGCGCACCCCTTCTTTATGCAGCGGGACGGTTTCCTTATCGATGAATTCAGCCAACAAATCCATGATCCCAAAAACCTCATCCCGCGGGCGGTTCCAGTTTTCAGTAGAGAACGCGTAGAAGCTGAGGTATTTGACGCCAAATTTAATGCCAGCCGTGATGACGCCGCGCAGGTTTTCTACGCCCGCCCTATGACCGGCCAAACGGGGCAAGCCCTTGACGGTTGCCCATCTGCCGTTCCCATCCATGATTAGACCCACATGCGTGGGTATCTTAAGGGGTTCTTCTACCGCGTCCACAACCTAAACCTCGAGAATCTCTTTTTCTTTGCGATCGCCGATGACATCGATGCTGTCAATCATTTCGGCGGTGAGTTCTTTCAGTTCCTCTTCAGCATCCGTCAGTTCGTCCTCAGAAATCAGTTTTTCTTTTTCAAAATCCTTGAGATCCTTAATGACATCTCTGCGGACATTGCGCACTGCCACTTTGCATTCCTCGAGCCGGGAGTTTACCACGCGCACCAAATCTCTGCGGCGTTCTTCTGTTAATGGGGGCAGATTCAGGCGGATAGCCTTGCCGTCGTTGTTGGGCGTGAGGCCGAGCTCAGAGGCGAGAATGGCCCGTTCTATGTTTTTGAGGGTAGACGCGTCAAACGGACGGATGAGCAGCTGCCTGGCTTCCGGAACGCTGATGGTCGCCATCTGAATCAAGGGCAGGGTCGCGCCGTAATATTCCACCGGAAGCTTCTCAATCAGAGCGGGTGAGGCCCTGCCGGTTCGGATCGCGGTCAGGTCTTCCTCCAACACTTCCACGGCAGCTTGCATGCGCTGCTGCGCTTCTTTAATTAGTTCTTTGATCATGATCGCCTCCTCAACAACACATCAAAGGTTAAGGATACCTTAAAAAGACGAAAAATAATAGTCTGGGCTTGTTTTGTATTGTGAGTAGGTCAGCACATGGTATACACTTTTTAGATAAGTCATACGAGTTGTACCGGGA
>JAAZPN010000056.1 GCA_012797215.1 Chloroflexota bacterium
AAAGACGTTCCCCCTGGGAGCATCTGGTCGCTAACTCTCCTGATTTAGATGCTAAAATCAGGTTTGTTCCACCCATCCTTCTGGACAATATCGCTGTCCAGCTCGGTGACTGGAGTGGATACCATCTGCTGGCTCAGTACCATGAAGAAGCCATCCACTCCGTTGGTTACTGCGGGTTTCTCGTTTTCCGAGCCAGTGATTTGTTGGCTTCGTAAAGCAACTGGCGACTAAGCAGCCAAGCGGCGCGATTCCATTGGCAGTTCACCTGCCAAGCAGCGGTTAGCAAATACGGGGCAGCATTTCCCCGGCGAGCATTTCCAAAATGCGCGTTGTCCCAAGCGTGGTGCGCAGCAGCAGCTGGCCTTCAGATTTTCCGGTAACACTTCCTATCCTGCGGGCCTGTTGGCCGTACTTATCTTTGCGCATAGCATTTAGCGCGCTTTCGGCCTCCACTTCTGGAACAATGACGATTACCTTGCCTTCGTTCGCCAGGTAGAGCGGGTCTAAGCCGAGTAAATCACAGGCTGCTCGCACCGCAGCGTCTATGGGGATATCTCCTTCTTCCAAGCGAATAGTGACCCCGGATTGCCTGGCAATTTCGACCAGCGTGGTGGCTAGTCCACCGCGGGTTGGGTCGCGCAGCACATGCACATCGGGCGCTGCTTCACACAGCCGCTGCACCAGGTGGTTAAGTGGGGCAGTATCCGATTGGACCTCAGATTGAAAGCCAAGGTTGCCGCGCGCCTGCAAGACCGCGATGCCGTGATTTCCCAGCGGTCCGGATATGAGGACAGCGTCACCTGGCCGCGCCTGGTCGCCAGCAATCTTTCGACCTGCGGGTGCCCAGCCGATCCCGGTGGTTGTAATAAACAACTTATCGGCTTTATTTTTTTCGGTAACTTTGGTATCCGCGGCGATTATCCGCACATCCGCTTCCGCGCAGGCATCGCGCATGGACGCCAGGACTGCCTCAAGTTCCTGTATTGAAAAGCCTTCCTCCAGGATAAAGCTCGCAGTCAGGTACCTTGGCTGCGCGCCAAGCATCGCGACGTCGTTGACCGTGCCGCAAACAGCCAGCCTGCCAATGTCGCCGCCTGGGAAGAAGAGCGGGGTGACGACGTGCGCGTCAGTGGAAACCACTAGCTGAGAACCAGCAGGGGGTAATAGTTCTCCACATAAGAGGGCGCTGTCGTTGCCAGCGTTCAGAATCGCGTTCCCCAGGTATTTCTGAAACACATTGACAATAAGCTCATGCGTCATAACGCCGCCACTGCCGTGTCCGATGACAATTTGGTCGCTGGTCTGGAAGGGAAGCGGGCAAACCAGACCCTGCATGGTTGGGTAGTTGTGTTCTGTCATTTTTCCACCCGCTGATAACGATAATACGCGGCACAAGCGCCTTCTGACGATACCATCGGAGCTCCCAGAGGAGACGCGGGCGTGCATTCCCGTCCAAACGCCGGACATGCGCGGGGTGTCGCGATTCCACGTAGGACCTGTCCTGCGATGCAGAGCGATGATTCCTCTACTGATTCCTGAATAAGCGGGAAGCGCTTGAGCGCGTCGAAGCTCTGATAGCTCTGCCGCAATCCCAGCCCAGAGCGGGGAATAAGGCCAATCCCGCGCCATTGGCGGTCAACCGGCTCAAAAACCATATTAATCAGGTCCTGCGCAGCCCGGTTGCCTTCTCGCGTGACTGCGCGCGCATAGGCGTTCTCAACCGCGTACTGTCCCTTTTCCAACTGCTGGATTGTCATCAGAATGCCTTGCAGCAAATCCGCGGGTTCAAAACCAGTTACAACAATCGGGACTCGGTACTGCAAAGCGATGGGTTCGTACTCCCAGTAGCCCATCACCGCGCAAACATGACCGGCCGCCAGAAAAGCCTGGACCTGGTTATCAGGATTGCGCAGGATGGCATGCATGGCAGGTGGAACCAGCACGTTTGCTGGGAGAATGCTGAAATTGCTGATATTGTTGCGTTCCGCGTGCAGCAGGCTGGCTGCAATGGAAGGGGCGGTGGTCTCAAATCCGATAGCAAAAAACACCACTTGTTTGTGGGGTGTATTTTGCGCCAGTTTCACTGCGTCTAAGGGGGAATAGATGACGCGCACATCTGCGCCCTCAGCACGTGCGCTAAAGAGATTGGCGCGGGCGCTAGGGACGCGGAGCATATCTCCGAAAGAAGTGAAAATGACATCCGGCTGGCGGGATATCTGGAGGGCGTTTTCAATCGCTTCCAAGGAAGTGACGCACACAGGGCAACCTGGGCCGTGTATCAGAGTGATTTCCGGTGGAAGGAGTTGGTCCAGTCCATATTGAAGCAGCGCATGTGTCTGACCACCACAGATTTCCATGATTCTCCATGGACGCGTGGCGGTTTCCCGGATCTTTGCCGCGAGTTTGTGCGTCAGTTCCGCGCTGCGAAAATCACCAGGCGTGCTCAGACTCATGCTTTTGTGTCTTCCATATCACTTTGCGCCTTGTTGAAGGCATTCATTGCGTTGAGCAGGCGAATTGTCTCTTCCGCTTCCTGTTCTGAAAGCAAATTCAGCGCAAAACCCGCGTGCACGATAACGTACTGACCAAGCTGCACTTCCGGGACCGTGGCAACGCAGACTTCCTGCTGCACGCCGCCAAAATCGACAATTGCCATCGCGGTTCCATCCAATATAAAAAGCTTGATGACTTTTCCGGGGATTCCAAGGCACATAACGTTTTTTACCTCAGTGATTATTTGTTTAAAGACTGTAAAGCTACCATGACCTGCCCGAGTGACACACAGGCATCGTTGCTTGGCAGGCTGTGATGATAAAGCGGCAGAAAACTTTCTGCTTCCAGCGCTGGCAGCAGCGCGCGCATCATCCTCATATTCTGCCATACTCCCCCGGAAATTGCCACATGGCGCACCCCGGTTTCCTTCGAGATGATACGGCAGGCCTCTAAGGATGCGCGGATGATGCTGTTATGGAATCTTGCGCTTATCCGAGGGATGCTGACACCGGCGCGCAGATCCTGGACTATCTCGCGCAGCATCATCCTGGGATCAATCACCTCACCTTCGAGTAGGACGGAATAGAAGCCTTTCTCGTCGGGGTCGGCAGCGCTTTCCAGGGAAATGGCAGCCTGGGCTTCGTAAGTTATTTTGTGGCATATACCCATAATTGACGCGACAGCGTCGAACAACCTGCCCATGCTGCTGGTAAGTGGCGCGTTAAACCCATTTTTTATCTGCGCGCGCACAACCGCGCTCTCCTCCTCACCAAGCGCGCGTATCGAGGGAAGGGTGGATTCTTCGGTGGATATACCGGCCGCTTCTAACCAACTTAAGGCGGTGCGGGCTGGCTTCTGCACTGCCAGGTCTCCGCCTGGCAAGCGCACCGGCAGCAGGTGAAAGCGCCTCTCAAAGCTTTGGTATCCTCCAACCAGGATTTCACCGCCCCAAATGCTGCTATCCGTCCCGTAGCCAGTCCCATCGAAAATAAGCCCAATGGCTGGCTCGCTGCTCTCCCAGGCGTTTTCTGCCAGGCAGGCAGCCAGATGGGCATGGTGGTGCTGCACGGCAGTCAGCGGAAGGTTTTCTTGCTTGCTGCGCCCCTGCGCGTAGCGCGTGGCGAGGTAATCCGGATGCATGTCGCAAGCCAGCGACTGGGGATGGATGCGGAACA
>JAAZPN010000057.1 GCA_012797215.1 Chloroflexota bacterium
GAAATAGTGGTAAAATAAAGGCAGTAAGTTATCTGTTTTTGTGTTTGCGGCACTTTGCCCTTCAGTTTAATTCTTGCTGGGGGTTGTTTTTTGAAAATGGGCGCCTGAATGGGGCGCTAAAAGCCATAAAAAAGGAGATTATTATGAAGATTAGTTTATTTACAGCTGGCATATCCCGATATCCATTAGAAAAATCATTTGAACTGGCAGCCAAGTACCACTACGACGCAATTGAAATCGGCGGCTTTCGTCCGCACGCGTACGCGCTGGATATCCTGCGCGACGGCGGCAAGAGAATTCGCGCGCTTTCCGAACGCTACAATCTGCCGATTGTCAGCTACGCTCCCGAGAACAATGGGTCTCCCTACAGCCTTGTTTTCGAAGATCCTGAATTGAACCGGGACAGCCTCGAATACTTTAAACGCACGCTGGAGGCCGCTAAACTGATGGGCTCCGCGTACTGCATGTTTGCCTGCAACCACCCTGGTTACGGCCGGCATGAAGCCGATGTTCGCCGGCTCTTTATTGATAATATGAAGGTCCTGGCTGAGCACGCTGAAAAAATCGGTCAAACCATCATTCTGGAACCTGTCACACCTAATGAGGGCACCATCCTGGTAACCTCGGACGACCTGTACTGGGCTATCCAGGCGGTCAACTCACCGATGGTAAAGGGCATGCTGGACCTGGCTTGCCCGCTGCTCTCCCGCGAACCGATGGTAGAGTACTTCCATAAATGCGGAAGCGATATCCGTCATATCCATTTCATTGACGCTACAATTGACAGCGAAGACCATCTTATCCCCGGCGATGGTCAGATGGATTTCAGGGGCATTGTGCGCACCCTGAAAGAGGTCGGTTATGACGGTTATCTCTCGCTGGAGCTTTTTACGCGCTACCAGACCGAGCCTGAATACGCCACCGCGCGCGGTTACAGCGTCATTAAAGCGCTGCTGGAAGAAGAGGCATAGCAATGGAAATCACCCGCGAACAATTATTCCACTGGTGCAGCCTGCCCGTTGAACAGCTGCAGGACCACCCGGAGCGCAAGATAAACCTGATTATCAAAGAGGACAGGCCTACCGCCATGTACGTCATCGGTAATATGATGGCGGATGAGATTGTCGAAAATAATCGCCTGGGCAGGATCACCAAATGGGTGCTTCCGGCTGGGCCAACGGACGAGTACGACGTGCTCATCGAGCGTGTAAACCGCGAGCGCATCAGCATGCGAAACCTGCATGTTTTCCATATGGACGACTTTCTGGATTGGGAAGGGCGGCCCTACCCTGTGGCGGATACCTACGAGAGCCTGGAAGGCACCATGAACGCCGCTTTCTACGGAAGAATTGACCCGGAGCTGAATGTGCCGGTGGAACAGCGCCATTGGCCGCGCATCAATGACCTGGACGCTGTTGACAATTTAGTCGAAGAGTTGGGCGGGGTGGACACATTGTGGGCTGGCGTTGGTGCTAAAGGACTGGTCGCCTTCTGCGAGGCTCCGCGTTCTTACACACACCGCGTCACCCTGGATGAGTTTGCCCGCTCCAAAACCCGCATTGTTGACCTGACGGATGACACCATTGTGGCGCTCAGCCAGCGCAGCTTTGGCGCGTGTTATGACCGCGTTCCTCCCAGAGCCGTGACCCTCGGTTTTAAGGCCATGCTTTCCGCCAAGCGCGCGGTGCTGATGATTGCCACTGGCGCCTGGAAACAGACCGTGGTGCGTGTGGCGCTTTTCAGCGAGCCGACCCTGGAATATCCTGTGACGCTCTTGCCAGCCTACATTCCGGAAGTGACCTTGATTTGCGACCACAACACCGCAGACCATCCCATGTCCCATCCGATCAGAGGTTGGTAAAGATTTTTGAAACTGCGCGTTCAGCGCAGTTATTTTGTAAACACTAAGGAATTGACATGAATTGGACAGAAGCTTTATTCCACGTCAAAAAACCGATAATCTCCATGCTGCATTTGCAGCCCCTGCCGGGCGACCCCTTATATAAGGAAGGCTCCAGCATGCGCCGCGTGATTGAACTGGCTCGCGCGGACCTGCGCGCCATTCAAGACGGCGGCGTGGACGGGATTATCTTCTCGAATGAATTCAGCCTGCCTTACCAACGGCATATGAATTTTGTGACTCCCGCTGCGATGGCGCGCGTGATTGGCGAATTGATGGCCGAGATACGCGTACCTTACGGTGTGGATTGCATCTCCGACGGACTGGCAACGATTGAGCTGGCAGCCGCGGTGGACGCGTCCTTTGCCCGCGGAACATTTTCTGGTGTCTATGCCGGCGATGGCGGCTTTTACAACAACGAACTCTCCGAGCTCCTGCGCCGAAAAAGCGCTCTGCGCCTGGACGAACTCAAACTGCTCTACTTCCTGAACCCGGAATCCGATACAAACCTGGACACGCGCAGCCTGACGGCGATTGCCCGCTCGCTGGTGTTCAAAGCCTCGCCGGACGCGCTGTGCATCTCGGGCTCGGCTGCCGGGAAGGGCGTGGAGAACGAACTGCTGGCGCAGGTGAAGGAATCCGTGCCTGAAACCGTGGTTTTCGCCAATACCGGCTGCAATAAAGACACAATCACGGACAAACTGAAAATTTGCGATGGCGCGGTGGTCGCGACGACCTTCAAAGTGGATGGCAAGCTCTTCAATCCGGTGGACCCTGAACGCGTGAAGGCTTTCATGGAACCTGTCTACACATTTCGGGAGACATTGAAGTAACTGTGACTGATAGTTTTCAGATACCTCATAAGCTCCTGGCGCTTGACCTGGACGGCACCACTGTGGATGACCACGGAGAGATCAGCGACGCGACCGTGGAAAGCTTGCAACTCGCGCGCGAAAAAGGCGCGGCAATTTGCTTTGTCACCGGAAGAAGTGAATTTGAAGTGCTCTCGCTTGAGCATCGCTTCCCCTACGCGGATTATCTTATTGTGGATACCGGCGCGAAAATTACCCGGCTGGACACAGGCAAAGTGCTTTTGCACGAATGCGTTGATACGCACACCGCAGAGGTGGTCATCCGGCATTTCCTGCATTCGAAACGGCTCCTGCATATCAAAGCCGGGCGCTTTTGGGGCGCTACCTTGATGGATGAGACCGTCGAAGCTTTTATCAAATACGCCAATTACCAACCTGTCATTGTGCGTGAGCCAGCGGAAGCCCCGCTGCACGCGATTGACAGCTTCTGCGTTTATGGCTATCACTCCCGAGCCGCAATGGACCGGCTGATCGCGCGCGAAGGTCTGAACCTGTATACCATGCACTCCCAGCCGCATTATTACGACGTCCTCCAACAAGGGATAAACAAATGGCGCGCGGTCAGTTTTCTCGCGCAGAGTTTGCGAATTCCAACCGAAGGAATTATCGCGGTGGGGAATTTTTCCAACGACGTTGAAATGATCAAGAAATCCGGAATTGGCATTGCAGTGCGCAACGCCAGCGAGGATGCCAAAGCGGCGGCGGATTACATCACGCGCAGGAGCAACAACCGCAATGCCATTGGCGAAGTGGTCGAAAAGTTTCTGTGATGGTTTTGCAAGAGGCATGGCGTCTTGGGCGGCGTGCAAAAGAACAAGGTAAAGATGCAATACATCCTCGGAATTGATAACGGCGGCTCTAAAACAAAATGCGCCTTATTTAACTTGCAAGGAAGCGAGATTGCGGTTGCTTCCCGCCAGGCTGCGCTGATTTTCCCGCAGCCTGGAATGACTGAACGCGACCCGGAGCTCGTCTGGCAGACCAATGTGGAGCTGATACGCGAGGTCATCCAGAACAGCGGAGTGAACCCCAAGAATATCATCGGAATCGGGCTGACTGGTTATGGCAACGGGATGTGCCTGGTGGATGCCGACGGTCAACCCACCTGGAATTGCATCGTCTCCACGGATACCCGCGCTGGGGTTTACGCCGAGCAGTTCGCGGCAAACGGCATCGAGCGCGAGGCTTTCCAATATTCCCATCAGGGTTTTTGGGCTGCGCAGCCAGCGGTGCTGCTGCCCTGGTTCAAAGAGCACGCGCCGGAGGTGCTTGAACGCAGCGCCTGGGTGCTGGGGATTAAGGACTTTGTGCGCCTGCGCCTGACTGGCGCCGCGGCTTGTGAGTTTACCGAAGCTTCTTCCTGGGGCTTGATGAACATCCACTTGCTCAGGTTTGAGCCCAGGCTGTTTGAACTTTTAGGCCTGGAGGATTGTTTGCGGCTCATGCCGCCTTGCCTCAGCCCGGTGGATATTTCGGGATACATCAATGCGCGCGCTGCCAGCCTGACCGGACTGGTGGAGGGGACGCCGGTGGCCGGCGGCTGCTTCGACGTGGATGCTGGCGCGCTAGCCAGCGGCGTGTTGGATGGCGAGACACTCTGCCTGATTGCCGGCACCTGGTCAATCAACGAGTACCTGGCGCCTGAACTGCGCCGCGGGTATAAAGAAACTACAAATTCCGTCTCGCAGTCTTTTCTGCCTGGGCATTTTCTGGTGGAAGAATCCACGCCGACCTCTGCCAGTAATTTCGAATGGTTTTTGGAAAACTTCCTGGCAGAGGAAAATAGCGGTAAAACCCGCCAGCAGCTTTACGGAGCATGCGACCGCAGCGTGGAATTGCTCCCGCCAGAGCAGAGCAGCGCGGTTTTTGTGCCCTACCTCTTTGATTCTGCCACAGTATCGGGTGGGAAAGGCGCTTTTTTCAACCTGAGCAGTTACAATACGCAAGCGCACCTCATCCGTGCGGTCTATGAAGGCGTGGTATTTTCGACGGTCTTTCACGTGCGCCGCTTGGTCAAAGACGGCCACCCCTTCACCAAAGCCAGGCTTTCCGGGGGCGTGGCAAACTCCCGCGTTTGGTCGCAAATGATGTGCGACGCGCTGGACCTGCCGCTTGAAATCCCAGAAGGTTCTGAACTTGGCGCGAAAGGCGCGGCAATCTGCGCGGGGATTGCCTGCGGGACTTTCACGGATTACCAGGACGCGGTTTCCAAAATGGTTGGCATTCGAGAACGTCTAAGCCCGCGAAAAGAGCATGCTAAAGTTTACGCGCAAAAGTTTCTGGTCTACGAAAAAGCGCTGGCCGCTTTGGATTGTTTCCACAACTGAAAGCATTGAAAACCAAGGAAACAAACGATGAACATTATTCCTTCCATAGCTTCCGCAAATTTGTTGGCAATCGGCAGCGAGCTGCAGCGGATTGAGGCGCTGCCCCGTCTTCATCTCGACATTGAAGATGGCAATTTTCTGCCCAGCATGACCTTCGGCATGGACATGGTGCGGGCGATTGCCAGCGCGTGGAAAGGCGAACTGGACGCGCACCTGATGGTCACGAACCCTTATGATTACATTGTAGGGATGCGCGACTGCGGTATTGGCAGCCTTTGCGCGCATCTGGAAGCTTTGGCATACCCCGCCACATTTTTAGGAAAAGTTCGCGCCCAGGGGATAAAAGCCGGGCTGGCGCTGAACCTGAAAACAGGCATAGACGCGCTGCCTTACTTCGCAGAGCAATTGGATTACGTGCTCTTCCTCACGAGCGAGCCTGATAATGAGGGTATGCGGCTGCGTCCATCCGTTTTCCTGAAAATCCAGGAAGCGCGGCGCATTCTGCCCGCAAGCGTCTCACTTTGGGCGGATGGCGGCGTGAACTGCGCGAATATTGCCAGCCTGCGAACTGCCGGAATTGATACCGCCATTGTAGGCCGGGCAGTTTTTTCAGCGGAGGACCCCTTGGCCGCTTATGAAGATTTGCTGGAAGCAGCTGGAAAGGCAGCTGATTAATTGGCCCTGCCTTTGCCATTTCCCATCGGGATTTACGAGAAAGCTCTCAAACCCCTGGCGCTGCCCGCGATGTTCGCGGACGCGGTTCGGGCAGGCTACGATACCTTTGAAATCAGCCTGGACGAGAGCGATTACCGCCTTGCCCGCCTGGATTGGTCCGCTGCGGAAATGCGAGAAACCCGCCGCGCGGCAGAAGAGAGCGGTATACGCTTGTATTCCGCTTGCTTTAGCGGGCACCGCAAATACGCGCTTGGCTCGGCTGACCCCGTAACAACCCGCCGAGCGATGGACCTGATGCGAAAAGGCCTGAACTTCTGCGTCGAGACAGGTATTCGCGTACTCCAGCTGACAGGCTCAGATGTGTATTACGAAGCTTCCAGCGAGGAAAGCGCGCGGCGTTACGCGGAAAACGTGGCGCGCGGCGCGGAGATGGCAGGAGACCTGGGCGTGATGCTGGCAATTGAGCCGGTAGATAAGCATATTCGTTCCATCCGCCAGGCTTTGGACATCGTGCGAGAGGTCAACTCCCCCTGGCTGCAAGTCTACCCAGACGCGGCCAACCTGCTTGTGGAGGGTTTCGACCCGCTGGCTGAGTTGGAGGCCGGGCGAGGGCACCTGGTAGGCCTGCATATCCGGGACGCGCTGCCGGGCACGAGCTACAACCTTCCGTGGGGGAGCGGCACATTGGATTTTGTGGCTGTACTGCGAACTTTGCAGAAAATAAACTTCCACGCGCCAGTGCTGATTGAGTATTGGTACATTGATGAAGTGGATTATCTGGAACGCGCCGCGCGGGCCAGAAAATTCTTGATTGACAAAATTACCCAGGCAGGACTTGCCTAAGGAGTGTTGAGGATGTACGAAGCAGAAAAAAGAGCAGTATTGGATTGCGCGCTGACCATGGAGCATTACCGTCTGGTTAGTTTATCCGGTGGGAATGTGTCTTTGCGATTGCCCGACGGCACTTTTTTGGTGACGCCTTCCGCGGTGCGCTATGACGGTATGCAGCCGGATGACATTGTGCGCGTGGATGCGCAGGGTAAGGTGGTGGAAGGCCATTTGCGTCCGTCCTCCGACACATCCGCGCTGCTGTACGTTTTTAAGCACATGCCCGAAGTGAACGTGGTTATCCACACCCATCAGCCTTACGCCACAGCGGCAGGGCTGGTGACGGACATGCTGCCGGCGTTTCTGACTCTGATGATTGACGCGACCCAAAAAGAAGTGTACGTAGCGCCGTTCACCATTTCCTCAGATGAGGGCATGGGTGTGCTAACCGTGGAATACGCGCGCGGAGCGCTGTGCGTCATCCTGAAACACCACGGCGTGATTGCCTTTGGCAAGAACCTCGACCAGGCGCTGGAAGCCGCGGTTTATCTGGAAGACGCGGCCAAGGTGTATTTGCTGGCGCGCGCTGTGGGTCCCGTGCCGACGCTGGATGAAAAACAAATTGCCGACCAGGCGGAAGACCGCGGAAATTACGGCCAGAAGAAGTAATATTGCGCGCGCGAAATCCGGAAATCGCCTTGCGAAATCCGCAAGAAATTCTGGTATAATAGCGCTCTGCTTGTGGAGAGGTCGCATAGCTGGCCTAGTGCGCTCGCTTGGAAAGCGAGTATACCGATGAGGTATCGCGGGTTCGAATCCCGCCCTCTCCGCTCTTTTTGTTTAACCCCTTGCCCCTCAAAACCTGACCGCTGCCCCTCCGGCGCGGAGTTTCAGGCGGCGAAGTTAAAAAAAGCTCTCCGTGAGGAGAGCTTTTTTTGTTGGCGATAGTTTCAGGCGGCGTTCAAACCTTACGCGTCGAGCTGAGCTTCTACCCACGTGAGCATAGCGGAGATGACCTGTTCCTTCTCAGGTTCGTTATGCGTCTCGTGATAAAGACCATCCCAGCGCTGGTAAGTGATGGGAACTGGCACCTTGAGCGCGAATAAGTCTGAACCCTGGATAGGGCAGATGCGGTCCTCGGTACCGTGCGCCAGGTAGAGCGGCAGATGCCATTCAGCAATGTGCTCAAAAATGTACTGTGGGGCATTCACGAAGTGCGCGCCTAAACGCACGCTGACTTTGTCGTGCACCAGCGTGTCCGCGCGGTAAGCTTCGATTACGGCTGGGTCGCGGGAGAGGGCTTTTTCATCCAGCTTGCTGGGGATGGCAAGATGAGGCAGGATAGGTTCGAGCATCCGGATGAGTTTTTTCTGCTGGTCAGGAATCGTGCTGCTATCCAGCGGAGGGCTGGTGGCGATGATGCCTTTCACAGCTGGTTTTTCGCGCAGAGCATAGTATAGGACGCCTAAGGCTCCCAGGCTGTGGCCGTAGAGGAAAACAGGCAGCCCCGGATTTTCAGCTTTTGCCAGGGCGATGACCTGCGAGAAATCCGCAACCAATTGGTCGACGCTGCCAATGACACCCTGCCTGCCGTCGGAGCGGCCGTGCCCGCGCCTGTCGTAGCCCAACATCTGGAAGCCGCGCTCACAGAAGCGCTGAGCTACTTGGTCGTAGCGCTGACAATGTTCTCCCACGCCGTGCAGCAGCACCACAACAGCCCTGGCAGCTTGGGTATCGCTCCAATCGCGAATGTACAATTTCAAGCCATCCGAAGCCTGGATAAATTTTTCTGTGATTTCCATATCCCTTTTAAGTCCTTTTCTATTCGCAAATTTCAAATACTAAAAATAACGTGCTGAAGCAAGAAACGTTCAATCGTTTCGTAGAAATCAATGATGGTTTCCGTCTTGCGGAAGCCGTGACCCTCACCCGCGTAAACGCGATAGACATGCGGCACACGGTTGGCTCTGAGCAATTCGACGATGCTGTCGGATTGGCTTTGCGGCACCACTTTATCATCCGCGCCCTGGAAGACAGCAATCGCGTCGCGTATATGGTGGGCGTGGAAGATTGGAGACCAAGCGTGATACTTCTGCGCAGCTTCAGGGAGCGTCCCGATGAGGGAGGCGTTGTAGTGGGCTTCAAACTTATGGGTATCCATGTCGAGCGTGAATAGGTTAGAGACGCCATAAGAGCACAAACCCGCCTTAAAGAAGCCAGGATAGTGAACGAGAGCGTTCAGGACGGTATACCCTCCCGCGCTGCCGCCCTTGATGATAAGGCGCGAGGGATCTGCCAGCCCCATGCCTAAGACTGCCAGTGTGCCTTCCACCGCGTCCTGCAAGTCGATTTTGCCCCAGTTTCCGCGCAGCGCGTCGCGATAGGAGCGCCCAAAGCCGGTGCTGCCGCGGTAATTCACTTCCAGGTAGGCGTATCCCCGGCTGGTAAAAAAGGCAGTATCCATGTCGAAACCGATGCGAGTCACCGAGGTCGGTCCGCCGTGAATGTAGACCACCATGGGGGGCAGGCCTTCGGCTGTGTAGGCGCGGTTGGCGGGGGCGTAGTAAGTGCCGAAGACGCGCGCGCCGTCTGAAGAAATCCAGTCCACTTCCTGTGCCTGTGGGAGGTCATCCGCGTGTATATCATCCGCGCGGCTGCGGGCGGCAACGCGTGTTTGCTCACCTTGTACCACCAACAAGCGGGCAGGCAGGCTGGGAGATTGGGCAAAGAGCGCTAACGCGCCGCTGGCGGAAACGCTGAGTTGTTCCAGGTTTGTGTACGCGCCGACCTCTATCGGGTGGACTACGCCGCTAAGCATGTCAACTTTCCGCAGGAAAACCTTTGCCTGCAGGTTTTCAAGGATGTAAATCGCGCTGCCATCGGGCGTCCAGGCAAAAACGCGCGAGCCCTGCACCCAGGCCGGCGGAAGTAAGGAATGCCCGTCCAGAAGTAAGTGCTTTTCTCCGGTTTGCAGGTCAAACAACACCAGCTGGTCCCATTCGCCGAGGTTGCGCAGGTAGGCGAGATAACGTCCGTCGGGGGAGAATTCGGGCTGGAAAGTGGGCGTGGTGGGGCCGCCGTCCAGAAGATGGACTTCCGCACAGGCTTCGCCGCTATCATCCAGCAGCGCGAACATCAGGCGCGTGCCGTCCCAGGGCATGTTGGGATGGTCCCATTCCACCCAGGCGGCTGCATTGCCGTTCGGGCTCCAGGTGGGCTGCATATAAAAATCCGCGCCCGAGGCAATAATTCGCGGCCAGCTGCTCCCGTCCAGACGGACGATAGCCAGAACATCGCGCTCTTCATACGTATGGACGAACAAGACGCGGCCATGCTCAGGGGATAGGATTGGGCTGGCGCTTCTGCCGAAAGCCGGGGTGATTGGGGTGGGGCTGCCAAACCCGTAGGGGGCAAAATAGAGGCGCCCGTCCTTTTCCGCAAAGACCGCTCCGTCCTTGCCCGCGCAAAACTCGCCGCCGCCGTATCCGACACCGCCGGAGGGACTGAAGTCGCCGTTTATCGTATACGGCGCGTCTGCACCGGATTGCGTGAACAGGCTGGCTTTACCGCTGAGCGATTGGCACCAGACCAGCCGGTCTGAACCGAGCGCCCATTGAACATCAGAGAAACGGGCGCTGGAGCCAATCAATTCAGGGGTGATGGGAGAGGGCCAGGTGCCGAAGGGTTTGCTTTGTTTTGAGAGGGTCATAGTTGTGCTCCTTTCGGTTTGCTACCGTGATTTGGCAGAAACCGAGCTTGATGGTGTGAGGGAAACGTTGCAGCCCACTCTTGGGCAGGGCTGGTCGCATCCCGACAGTATTAATCAAGTAAATGGTTCCAATTAATTGGGATTAATGATAACACCGGGATCAAAAAATCGGGATAACGCGGTTGACTTAGGGGAATGGGCGTGCTAAAATAATGCCCTGTCGGGCGCGTAGCTCAATGGTAGAGCAGTGGCCTTTTAAGCCATTGGTTCAGGGTTCGAGCCCCTGCGCGCTCATTTCACTGTATATAGGGGTTATCCACATCATTGCCCCTATATATGGCGCTCATCACGAAGCCTTTCCCCCCACATTTCATGATAAGCCATTGCGTTAAAGTGCAGTCGCTTTTACGCTTCCTTCAATAAAACCGCTGAACTCATAATTCAGCTTGCGTTCCTTTGAGCCAAAAATCAGTCGTTAATCCGTCTTAACACTTGAAATTAGCATAAGATTACTGGATGAAGCTCACAAATGAATTACTCCAATCTTTCATCACAACTTTCTACGGTTCCGGAGATTATGCTGGGGACTATTGGTTCGTCGGCATGGAAGAAGGAGGCGGCAATGACCTGCCGCAAGTAAGCGCCAGGCTGAACGCCTGGAAGGACCTGGGCGGGAATGAGCTTGTCGACATCTTTGACTTCCATAATAAGATTGCTTACCCCGAGTACTTTAGAGACCCGGTCAAATTGCAGCGGACGTGGATGCAACAAGCAAGAATAGTCCTGACATTAAAGGGTCAGCCAGCCACTACGGGTTTGGTAAAGGCTTACCAAAGGGACACTATCGGTCGGAAAGGCAGCGAGACGTGCCTCCTGGAGCTTTTCCCGCTCCCTTCCCCGAGCACTTCAGATTGGTTGTATGCGCAGTGGTCAGAATTGCCATTTCTCAGGAATCGGGTTTCCTATCGCGATTATTGCGCTCCTTGGCGTTGTGGGCATATCCGTTCTCAAATACGCGTCCATCACCCAAAGATAGTGGTCTTCTTCGGCTTGAAGTATTGCCAGTATTGGCAGGATATCGCGGGTGGGTCCCTAATCTTTACTGAACATAATGGGTATTTTTATTCAAAATCGAAGGGACCAGTTTTCTTAATCGCGAAACACCCAGCCGCGAGAGGTGTCGCTAACTTGTATTTTGAGTCCATTGGTCTTTTGCTAAAATAGCTCCTTTAATTCAGCTTTTTCGTTGATATTGGATTTCAATCATATTTACATTGCTTTTGCATGATTAGGTGAGAAATCTGCAACTGTTGGGTGGCAGACAATCTTATGTGTTCCAGTAGGGCAAATACAATAGGCAGAACCACTTCGCGCATCCTTGAAAAGCGAAGCAACCCTTCACAATTATTTGTATTAATATAATATTTATCGATAATAAAAGCATCATCCAGATAGTGTCCAGTCCCAAAGGAGGCTCCGATGCGTTTCAATTCAAGATCCCACTCACTTCTCGTAATCCTGTTAATTTCTACCCTGCTCATTTTTACAGGTTATCTAAGTGTCTCGGCCCAGGATGAGGGCGAAGGCGAACTTCCATCCCAGTCATACCTCGGGATCGGAGGCGATGTCGCATCCGTTTTTGATGTCCCTGGCGGTCCGGGCTTGGTCATGCTCAGCCCATATCAATTCCGCCAGCTCTCGCCCAGTGATCAATGCAGTTTCTCCGGTAACACGATTGTGAATCAAAGCTCTGGCAGTTGCACGATGGTGGCTGGTGTGACGCTTCCTCACGGCGCGAACATTACCAAGTTGACGCTCTACGTCTTTGACGGCAACCCTTCCAAGGATATTACTCTCAATTTCGCGCGGGGCGATGGGTCTGGTTCGTTCATGGTACAAGGGGGTATCAACAGCGGAATCGGGGGAGTAATGCCAGCCTGGGGTGCCATTTCAACCACCCAGTTCCTAAACACGCAAGTTGATAACCGCAATTACTCCTACACGGTCTATGCCATTGTTCCTCCCCAGAGCTGGCTAGACTTGGGATTTTCGAATGTGCGCATAGACTATGAATACGCGACGGCGATACCAATACTGAGCAAGTAGCCGGGGAAAGAAGGCCCGCTGAGCTGGTTTCAAACTCCGTTTTTGCCAATTTTCGTACTGAGAAAGGAAGTCGACTGCCAGGTTTCAGTGTGAGGCGCGCGAGAGTGCGGCAGCCTTTGCTTATTACGCCTCGCTGATTCCTGTCAATAAGCTCGGCCACGAGAAAAACAACCGAGTCATCTTGTCATAGAGATAAAAATGATCACGCTCATTCGAAAATCATGCCATCATTTTGATTCCTCAAGACATATAATGTGGAGAGCGGCCAGTTTTGCTGGATGCCTAAAATCTGGTTTAAAAAAAGTATCGAGAAATGTGAATTCCACTAATGTTTAGCATTCCTCGTGCTAAAATGAGGCATAAATAAAGTTGTTTCTTATCAAGGGTTTTAGCCAAAAAACAAAAACGGGGACCAGACTGACTTTCCCCGGGCAGTGGGCGAATCAGTCAAAGAAAGGTGGGATGTGAAGGTTTTATACGTGGCAGGAAGGTGGGACCCGCGGCTGCAGAATGAGTACAGCGGGAACGATTTTGGCGCTTACCAGGCACTCAAAGCGCAGCCCGATATTGATTTGAACCTGGTCGGTCCCTTGGACTTTCCTTGGTCTATCCCTGAAAAAGCGGTGATGCGAATATATGGACGCATGGCCTCAAAACGGCTGATCAAGTATCCCTATTCTTACATTCGTAAGAGCGCGGAACTCATCCGAACCGCTATTCAGCAAACAAAACCTGACGTTATCTTTTCCAGATACAGCGCTCCGCTGGTCAATGTGGAGCTTAAAGTTCCTCTCGTCTATATGTGCGATTCGATTGTGCCTTTCACCAGAGATCTGGCGGCAGAGTTTTCGCGCGCGGGTTACCGCCTGATGGAATATTGGGAACGCAGGGTGATAGAAAAATCTGCCAAAATTATCACATACAGCCAGGCCAACGCGGCTTTGATTGACTCAGAGTACGGTGTTTCCAGGGGTAAGCTTGTAGTTTTCCCTATTCCCGCCTTTGTTCCGGAGGAGTTTCTGCGTCAGGTAGATCAGGAGCAAAAGCTCTTAGATGTTCCTCTGCGCCTGCTATTTGTTGGCAAGCGTCCGCATCTGCGCGGCGTGGATATCGCGCTTGAAACCGTCCAACGACTCAACGCGGAGGGAGTACCGGCACAGCTGCGCATCGTGGGCATGAAAGGCGAGGATACAGATACCGCGCGTTTCATGGGCGTTTACGATAAAGAAAACCCCGAGGAATTGCGTGCCTATTTTAGCAACTTCACTTGGGCGCAGCTGCTCTTGCATCCTTCGCGGTTCCATGCCGCGGCGATTGTCATCAGCGAGGCAGCTGCCTTTGGCGTGCCCGCAATCACAAATAACGTCGGGGGATTGGCTACCACAGTACTGCATGAGCAAACTGGCGTGGTGCTGCCGGCAGGCAGCAGCCCAGACGCTTATTGCGCGGCTATTAAATCGCTCATAAACAGTCCAGAACGTTATCGCTCTTTCCGAGAAAACTCGCGCCGACGCTTTTTGTCGGAGTTGAATTGGGACAGCGCTGGCAAACGCCTGGTTGATATCATTCGCGAGTTTGAACCGGGCTAGCGATACCGGCCAGATACATGCAGCGCTTGTTCAGCGCAAAGTAATCCCGCCCAGGCTTTTCTCGTGCTCCTGGTTTTTATAAAGCGTTCAACGCGGCACCTCGCCCGGGTGTTTCGCGTCGTAATCCCGCCAAAACTCCTCGCACCGCTTCTGCCATTCCAGCTCAGTCAGGTCTCCTGGCGGGTTTCTGCGGGTGGCAATCAACATCGTGGTTATCCATCCTCTATACGCCTCTAAGCTCCGGTCTTTCGGATGGAGTAGAAATGAAATGTCCTGTTTTTGTTTCATTGGGCACCACCTTTTGATACGTAATCATTTCTGCGGCCAATTCCACCAGACGCAGACCTACGAGCGCATAATTAGCAGTAGGGCACTACCATTCTGTAGATTGTTTGGGGCAGAAGGACTAAATTAATAGTATAGAGAATTTATAAAAAAGTCAATACATTAGGTGTCCTGGATATCTGCGTAAGAGGCATTTTTACATCGAGACCCCGACAATTTGTGCTGCCACCCTTGTTGGTTATCCTAATGAATGCTTGTGCTGATGATGAACATCCGGGAGGTGGTCGTGGCTGTGCTGCTGGGCTTCGTGGGTGTGCTCGTGGCTGTGCTCCCCTACGGGCAGAGGTTCATGGGTGTGCGAATGATGTCCATCGGAATGGTTATGCGGATGCGTGTGCGTCTCCGCGGGATGAACATGGAGATGAATGTGTTTTTCGGTGATGGTGAAATAGGTTCCCAGCAGCATCACCGCGAGCGCGAGGAGAAACAGGGGTGAAGGAGAAGTCCGAAAAAACAAGAAAGAAAGCATCACGCCAAAGAAAGGTGCAGCCGCATAGTAAGCGCTGGTGCGAGCCGCGCCAAGATTTCTTTGCGCG
Organism: Chloroflexota bacterium; assembly: GCA_012797215.1. The sequence goes on from JAAZPN010000057.1 coordinate 14,888, forward strand.
CTGATGTAGAAGTAGATGCTAAGCCCATACGCCACAAAGCCCAGCGCTAAAGCTGCGACCATGCTCACCAGGTCGGCTTGGCTTTGACCGAGAACCAGCGCGATTATCAGCGCCCCCAACCCGGAGCCGAACCCTTTAATCACCACAACCTGGAGGGGGTCTTTTACTGATAGTTTTCGCGTCAGGTTATTTTCCAGCCCCCAACAAACGCAAGCTGCCAGCACCAAAAGCGAGCCGACTGAGAAGTGCAGGCTTCCTGCATCCTGAATGGAGAGGAGGATGCTGGCTGCAGTGATCAGAATAATTGCAGCCCATAAACGGCGGGAAATAAATTCACCAAAAATAAAGAGCGCGATCAGTGTCGTCGCGACGATTTCGAAGTTATTAAGCAGCGAAGCATTTGCCGCGCTGGTGCGCGCCAGTCCATTCATCAATAGGATTGGCGCGGCAATGTCCAGTAGTATCATACCGATGATAAAAGGAAGCTCAGCTTTGCTCAAAGCAAGCTCCCTCGCGTATTTTTCTGGCTTGGGCTTAAATAAGCCCAAGAGGAACATCCCAAGCCCGGCGCCGAGATAAAGCAGGGCTGCCATCATCGGCGCGGATAGCCTTGTCAGGAGCAGCTTGGCGATGGGCGCGCTGAGAGCGTAAAGCACAGCTGCCAGTAACGCAAATAGAATTGGTCGATAATGTGTTTTTTGCATGCGCGTTACGAATTCTATCATTTCAGTACAAGCTTGGCAGAAGGGGGCACAAGAATATCTGTTAGCCTGTCCAATTTCAATCCCGAAGACTAAGTATAATAGACCCAAGGGCTAATCAGCCTGTCAAAACCTTTCTGATGGGAATTTTGCATCGGTCTTTCCGTTTTACCTCAATCAACGATCCTTCAACAAGGAATATGCTTTAGTGGGATGATGGGAAGTAAATAAACGAAAATGTTTGCCAGGAACAAGTTGTTGTGGTCTCTGTTGTGCTTCGCCCTCCTTTTGTTTGGGTCAATCGCGGCTTGTTCCCCCCTCACCCTCCCTGTTGCAGAGCCAGGAGAGCTAAGTCTGCAGGGCTTCTCCGCGGCGCTGGCCGGCAAGGGCAACCACGGTACAGTCGTGTGCGCGCGATACCAGGGCAGACGCGCTGACCTGCAAGGAGTGAGCTTGCTCGCGACAGTCAGCCGCGCGGGTGAGATAATTGAGGAAGGAATTTCTGCTGAAATATTAGACGGAGAAACCTGCTTTGAGCTGACCGACGCGAAGTATGTATCGGTGAGCAGCAATAGTGAAGGCGGAAGCCTGGTAATTTCTGCGGAGCCGCTCAGCCTGCGCATCGAAGCCTATTTTTCTGACGGCAGACAGCCTTTCAACGGCTCTCAGGACCTGCTTTTAGGCCCTTACCTGCAGTTTCCCTTCCTGAGATGGATCTTCCCTGCTGCCGTGCGCCCAGCTTGCGTTGCTGGCGGGCATACTCGCGAGGGTATTTTTTACC
>JAAZPN010000003.1 GCA_012797215.1 Chloroflexota bacterium
AATCCCCAGCCTGATGCCTGGGGATTCTTGTTTTCTTAAGGAAGCGCCGTGGAAATATTTGAGCTTGACCAAAGCTGGAAAGGCAAAAAAATCCCCTTTCATTACGTGAGCGCGTATCTCTACGCGGTCAGGATGACGGAATCCCCGCACGGTTGGGTCCTTTCTATGCGGCGTGAAGCTCTGGCTGCCCCGATCGAAAAAGAATTTGAGGATGTGCTGCTGGAAGATTATCTGGAAGAACCTCAGCTTTTTGGCGCGTTTGAGGGCGGCGAGCTGCTGGGAATCCTTGAAGTGGCGGCGGAGAACTGGAACAATCGCCTTCGCGTCAGCAATATTTGGGTAGCGGAAGGCTGCCGGCGCCAGGGCATCGGGAGACAGTTGATGCGCAAGGCTGAGGAAGTCGCGGTGCAGCAAGGCCGCCGCGCGCTGGCGTTGGAAACGCAAAGCTGCAACGACCCGGCCATTAGTTTTTACAAATCGTGTGGGTTTAGCTTTATTGGCTGCGACCTGCTTGCTTACAGCAATGATGATATTGCCCGGCAGGAAGTTCGGTTGGAGATGGGAAAGGTGCTAGATGGACAATGTGACGCGTAAAATGGATGTGTGGATGCGCCGGCGCGCGCGGCCGGTCGATTTGGCGCGCTGGAATTACCTGCAAGGACGCTCGCCCAGCCGCGAGGTGCTTGCCGCGCTGGCCGCGTTTCAGAACGCGGACGGCGGGTTCGGGCACGCTCTGGAACCGGATTCCTGGAACCCGCTTTCCTCGCCTATGCAGACCTGGCGGGCAACGCACATTTTGCGAGAAATCGGCTGCTTTGACCCAGGCGAGCCTCTCGTGCGGGCGCTGAGAGATTATCTGCTGGTAACTAACGCAGGCGGCAAGTGGAAGGCGCTGATCCCCAGCAATGATGAATACCCGCACGCGCCCTGGTGGCACTACCGGGCTGAGGAAGAGTTTTGGGGCTACAACCCCGGCGCGGCTTTGTTGGGCTTTCTGGCACGGGTGGGTGCGCTGTTGGAACCGGAAATTCACCTGTCGCTTGCGGCGCTTTTGGAGCAGAAGGAACCACAGATGCACGAACTGCCCCGCTTTCTGGATTTGTATACCGATTTAAGCGCGGTGGGGTGGAATGGCGCGGAACTGCGGGCTGTGAAAGAAAAGCTGAGCAATGACCTGCAAAAAACAGTGGTCACCGACCCCGCCCTTTGGTTCGAATATGTGCTCCGACCTTCCATGGTCTTCAGCACCGAAAACCAGGAGTTCCACGAACCTTTCGCGCTGGCCATCAAGCAGGAACAGCAGTGGCTAATCGAAACCATGGAAGAGGACGGAAGCTGGCCAATCTCCTGGGAGTGGGGGCAGTATCCTGAGGCTTTTCCAATCGCGCGGGAATGGTGGAAAGGCGACCACATCATCAATTACGCGGAATTTCTGAAGTGGTAACCAAAAACCAATAATCCTGGTTTTTTTGCTGCTAACTTTAAATTTTGCATAGACGTTAAGTCCTTACATAGCCTACGAAGAATAGACAAATGCGGCGAAAGGGCCGCATTTGTTTCAATCGTAGCTAACCCCGCTGAGGGATTTTTTCCCTCAGCGGTTCCAGATGTAACGATTATGGGATAACAATAGTCACGACGTTGCTCGGAGCGGATTGCTCGGCGATGACCGGGAAGCCCACCGCTGGCGCGGCATACACGGTTCGGTCGCCCACCACGTTTACCGCGATGACCCGATAGAAGTAGGTGCCAGCGCCTACTGCGTCTTCATACGAGACTGTATCCGCCGGCAGAGTCGCGATGGTACTCCACGGCCCAGTTTCGGCATCCGCTCGCTGGACGAGGAACTCGGTCTCACTAATGGAGTTATCCATCCAGGTCAGCAGCGCGCCGCTGACTGCAAAATCCACCAGAAGATCGCTGGGAGCGTTTGGCGCTACCGCCAGGCCGAGCGCGTGCATCATATCCATCTCTTCATGGCTGAGCAGGTGGCAGTGCCAGACGTATTCCCAGCCGTAGTTGATGAAGCTGTTACTCACCATTACCGGCATGCCGGTCGGGTCCTGGAAGCCCAACGGGCCGCCCATCAGTTCAACGCCCTCCGGGCGGGTCGGGTCGATCAGCCGCACGGAATTGGGGACCTCGAATGGTTGGGTTGGAACAGCCGGCCGCATGGCGATGATGGTATGTTCCAGGGGGTTGACCCGCACAGTCTCCTTCCAGCCCAGTTCGTTGGCATCTGGCGGCATAACCAGCCCGTCCCAGGCCACGCGGTTAATCACTTGCGCGTTCACCAGGTGGATGTGGATGGTGTGCGTATCCACGCCGTTGTGCGTAATCTTCCAGATTTGGGTTCCATCATTCAGGCTGCCAATTGGCTCGCTGGTTATAGACGCTTTCCACAAGTCGGTCAGCGGGCTGAGGAACGGGTAGAGCAGGAAGGTCTGGTTTGTAGCCGAGCTCTGGTCGAGCTCGAGGCCTAAGAAGCCGCTCATGCGTCCGTATTGGTCAAAGGCCTCACCCATTTCGTCCTGGATAGCCTTGTTGTTGAGATTGATGGTGATGGGAACCGCCGCGGCTGTTGCGCCGCTGCCGCCGCCGCCACTCAGGGAGATTGTAGGCGCGCTGGTGTAATTCTGCCCAGGATTTGTAAGGGTAAAGGCTGTAACCACATCGCCCGTAATCTCGGCGAGGGCTTCGGCCCCGCTGCCGCCTCCACCTGTGATGGTGACAAGGGGCGGTTCGGTGTAACCAGCGCCGCCATTGGTAACCAGAATTCCTGGCAGCGGACCATTATAGAAGGACTTGCTGTAGTCCTGCAGTTGGACAAACATGCGCATGTCGGAGGGATAAATCTCCCCATAGGCGCTGTTGTAGTAGGTTTGGGGGATGATGAAGCGGTCCTGACCAGCTTCAAAAACGCCGGGCTTGGCGCCATCTGCGGCGAAGACACTCATCAAAGCCGGAAGGTCATAATTGGCGCTGCTTTGCAGGTTTGCGACCGCCAAGGCGCCAAAACCGCCGCCGCCCACCAGGTTCACAGACGGGATAGACTGGTAGCCGCTGCCGCCTGAGGTAAGCACGATTTCGTCCACGCGCAAGGTGGCTACCGCGGTTGGCCACAGTGGGTTAGGGGGCAGTGGGGGGCCGCCGGGACCGCTGCCAAAAAGAAGCGGAGCAAATATCTGGTAGGGGCCAGGCACCAGCGTGACCACGGGGGCGGATGTGTAGCCGCTGCCGGGGTTGGTCACGGTGATGCTTACAACCTTTCCATTGGCCACATTCGCGACAGCCTGCGCGCCGAAACCGCCGCCGCCGCTGATGACGACC
>JAAZPN010000058.1 GCA_012797215.1 Chloroflexota bacterium
GCAGCTTAACGCGCGAATTAGTTTTATTTTGAGTCATTTTGTCAGCAACGCATTTTCTAGTGACACATGAGTATTCATCAATAACGGTGGCAGCTTGGCTGCCAGGCTGTAAAGCCGGCGCATGCCCTTTTTCGGATGCGTGAGGGCGTAGTACTGCAGCACATAACGCATCGCGTCGTGCACCTCGTAATCCTTCAGGAAAGTGCGGCGCAAGTCCCAATAGGTGCGGGAGCGCTCGTAATAATGCGTGCCGCGTTTGGTCAGGCGTAAATACCCGTCTGCCCATTTTTCCGGCAGCCAATGCAGGAAAGGCAGGTAGTAATGCGGCTCAATCGGGAAGACCTTGTTCGGCCCGCTGAAAAAGACGACGCCGCCCGGCTTCATCACACGCAGGATTTCAGCGAACAAATGCGGCGAGGAAGGCACGTGCTCGTAGGTTTGGGAGCAAACCAGCGCCTCAAAAGATTCATCCGCGAAAGGCAGCCCCATCGCGTCCCCATATGCATAGGAGACAGTCGGGTTTTCGCGCGGGTCAACCAGCTTCATCGCGGTCATGTCAATATCCACACCCACCACGGACGCGAATAGTTTCGCCATGCTTTTGGTGATAATGCCGTTGGAGCAGCCGGTATCCAGGCAGGTACCCTGCGGATTGTGCAGCTTGAGTTTTTCGAGGATGTAATTGATTTTTTCCGCTTTGCGTTTGCGGTTTTCTCCATCCTGAAAATCGTCATAAAGGGTGATAAAGTCTTTTTGGTATTCTCTCATGCGCTTCTCTCAGCCAGGACCTCAGCGTAAATCGCGCTGATTTCGTCCGCCAGGTGGTTCCAATCATAATGCTCCAGCACGCGCTTTCTGCCGGCTGTGCTGGCTTTTTCCCATAAGTCTGTGTCGGTCAGGTACGCGCGTATGGCTTCTGCCAACGCGCTTGCGTCTCCAGGTTCCACCAATCTACCCACATCCTCCGTGACCACGTCCGGGATGCCGCCCACGCGGCTGCCCACGCAGGGAGTGCCACTGGCCAGCGCTTCAATCAAGACCACGCCCTGCCCCTCCTCAATGGAAGGCAGCACGAACAGCCTGGATTCACGCATCAACTCCGCCACCGTGCTTTGCGGCTGTGTCCCCGCCAGGCGGACGTAATCCGCCATCACGTTTTCAGCGATAAACTGCTCCAGTCGCGCGCGTTGGTCCCCCTCGCCCACCAGCACCAATTTTGCCTCGGGTAGGGCTTGGTGCACCAGCCGCATCGCTTGCAGCAAATACAAGATACCTTTCCGCTCAATAAGAGAACCGACAAACAGGACCTGGTTTTTCTTTTGGTCCGAAGCAGCTAACGGAAATTGACTGATGTTGATGCCGTTGGTAATCACCACTACCTGCTCATTGCTCAGGCCAAACTCCTGAGAGGCTGTTTTAAGCGCCTGGCTGACCGCGATGACCTTGCCGGCCTTGCGCAGCGCCAGTCCCACCATCTGCCGGATGCCCGGCTTGTTCAGGGTCTTGAACACATCGCTGCCATGCACGTTGACCACGTAGGGGAGCTTGTGCCTGCCGCGCGAAAGCAAGGCCGCCAGGCC
>JAAZPN010000059.1 GCA_012797215.1 Chloroflexota bacterium
GCATGAACCACAAACCAAAGGAACTTTCGGGCGGGCAGCAGCAGCGCGTGGCAATCGCCCGCGCGATCGTGAACGAACCAGCTATCATTCTGGCGGACGAACCGACCGGCAATCTGGACTCCAAATCCGGTCAGGAAATCATGGAACTGCTCCTAAATCTGAACGCGCGCAACGGCACCACCCTCGTAATCGTCACGCACGACCAAGGCGTGGCAGCCCAAACCCAGCGGATCATCCGTCTGAAAGACGGCCTTGTGCAGGTTGAGGATGGCGCGCGATGAAATTCCTGCAAGCACTCAAAGAAGCGGTATCCAGCATCAGTTCTAACCGCACCCGCTCTTTCCTCACCATCCTTGGCATCGTGATTGGCGTTGGGGCAGTGATTGCCCTGATGGCAATCGGCCAGGGCGCTCAACAGACAATCACCAGCCAGATTGAGTCCATCGGCACGAATGTGATTTACGTGATGGGAGGGAACAGGAGCCAGGATGTCACCAATCCCAGACCGCTCACCTTGTTGGACGTAAAAGCGCTCGAAAATCGCAACCGCGCGCCAAACATCGAAGCGGTCAGCCCGGTCCTGAACGCGAACGTGCCGGTCAAGTACGGCGGCGAGAGCGAGAATACCGGCATCGTGGGAAGCAACACGGCTTATCAAAGAATCATGAACCTGGAAATTGCTGAAGGCGCGTTCTTTACAGACACAGAAGTTAGCGCGGGCGCGTCCGTGGTGGTAATCGGACCGGAACTCGCCCAGCGCTTGATTGGGCGAACCACGAATGTGGTCGGCGTAAGCTTGCGTATCAATGGGCAGCCTTTCCGCATAGTCGGTGTGACAGTCGCCAAAGGCGGCAGTCAATTCAACAACCCTGACCTGAACGTTTACATGCCCATCACCTCCATGCAAATGCGGGTACAGCGCGGTGATTCTGCCGATAGAGTGCAATTCATCATCGTGCAAGCCCGCAGTAGCGAGAGCATGAGCGCGGCAATTTCGGAAACGAGCGCGATTATGCGCGCTTCTCACCGCCTGAGCCCCCGCCAGCCGAACGATTTCACCATCACCAAGCAAGAGGACTTCCTCTCGATTGCCAGTTCCATTACCAACGTGCTTACCATTTTCCTGAGCGGCATCGCGGCCATTTCGCTCCTGGTCGGTGGGATCGGCATTATGAACATCATGCTGGTTTCAGTCTCGGAGCGCACCCAGGAAATTGGATTGCGAAAAGCCTTGGGAGCGCGCAAAGCCGATATCAAGTTGCAGTTCCTGACCGAATCCGCTATGCTGAGCCTGATTGGCGGCGTCCTCGGGATTGGGCTGGGATGGCTGCTTTCTTCAGCGGTCGGAATCATCGCCGCGCGGGCAGGCACGCCGCTCGTGCCGGTCATCGGCATCGGTTCAATTTTGCTGGCCTCCCTGTTTTCTGCAGCGATTGGGATTTTCTTTGGGCTTTACCCAGCCGGCCGAGCCGCCAACCTGGAGCCGGTGGAAGCGCTGCGGCACGAATAAATCATTTAGGCGGGCGGTGCAATGGCAAATCCTGCCTTCATCGCGCGGAACGAAGCAATATCTCTTTAGGTTCGTCATCGCGAGGCACGAAGCGCTCTTTTTTTAGGTTCGTCATCGCGAGGCACGAAGCGCTCTCCGCAAACGCCTTATCGTGCAGCGCATTTACCATCGTTCCACTACTTCAAGAATATCCTGAGGAAACAAAAAGACCACCCGCTCAGCAGGTGGTCTTTCAACACCAAAACAATCAGCTTAAGGTCGTTCGCCCAGGGTCACCGGCACATCCACCCGGCTGCCGCCGCGAATGACCGTGAAAGTGATGACGTCCCCCGGCGCTTTATTTACTACCATGTAACTGAGCAGTTCGCTGAAATCTTTGATTTCCCGGCCGTCCACAGCCACAATCAAATCACCGCCGCGGTACAGGCCGCTGATTTCGGTCTGGACATTGCCGCCGCGCAAGCCGGCTTTGTCAGCGGGGCCGCCCGCGGCAATATCCGTAACGTATGCGCCGGTGTTCTGCGGCAGGCTCAATGCCTCCACAACCGTGAGGTTGAGGCTGTTCAGACTGGAAAGACCCAGATATGGATAATTGTAATAACCATTGGCGATAAGGGAAGGCACCACGCGCCGCACGATATTGGAGGAGACCGCAAATCCAATGCCGGTATTGGCGGCTTCTCCGCTCAGGGTCTGCCCCGAAGTCTGGATAGCGCGGTTCACGCCAATCACTTCGCCTTTCAGGTTGAGCAGCGGCCCACCGGAGTTGCCGGGATTAATCGAAGTATCCGTCTGAATAAGGTCGCCAGCTGAGAAGAACACACCGCTGGCTGTCTGCCGCAGCGAATCCAAGACCCTGCCGCGCGCTGAGACGATGCCAAGCGTCATGGTGCCGCTCAATCCGTAAGGGTTGCCAATCGCGACCACTACCTGCCCAACCAGGGCGGTATCCGAATCTCCCAACACGAGGGGAGTCAGTTCAGCCTCATCCACATTA
>JAAZPN010000060.1 GCA_012797215.1 Chloroflexota bacterium
CGCCGCAGCAGCAGGTAGGAGACGCACAAGAAACCCAGCGTGATGAAATAAACCGTCAGGCGGTTTTGGGTCGGATTGAGCCACAGCGGCAGAGGAATGCCGTGCAGCCCTTCATCCGCGCCGGTCCATTCATGCAAATCGGTGGATTTGATGATGATGTACAGCGCCGTGGACAGTGCCAATGTGAGCATGGCAAAGTAAGTGCCCTTAAGCCGCATGGAAGTCAGCGCGAACATCAAGCCCACCGCTACAGAAACAAGCAGTACAACAAGGACAACAACCAGGAGAACCGCGATGGAGGAGACCTCGGCGCTGCCCAGGATCGCTGGGTTTTGCTTTAGGAAGTTTGGCGCCCAGTGCTTCATAAGCAAACCAAAGGCATACGCCCCACCGCCAAAGGAGGCAGCATGACCGAAGGAGAGAATGCCGCCAAAACCAATCAACAAATCATAGCTCATCGCAAAGACGGCCATGATGAAGAACGCTATCAGTTGACCCTGCCAGAACTTGGTTACGCCCTCGTTCAGCCCTGTGCCGGTAATAATGTTCAGAACGAAGGGCAGTAAACCCATCACCGCAATAAAGATCAAAAACGCCAGTTCTTTGACCTTTTTCGGTTTAGCAGCAGTTTTTTTGAACATAGTATTATCTGCCATTTCAGCTTACTCCTTCTTTCCAAACAGACCCTGCGGTCTGGTGAGCAGCACAATCACCATGATAATGACTGTAGAAGCTTCAGCAATCGCGGGCGAGAGAGAGAGTTTGAGCGCAAAGTAATCGCCAAAAGCGCGCGCCATGCCCAGGATCATCGCACCCACAAACGCGCCAATATAACTGCCCATGCCGCCAATCACAACAGTAATGAGGCCTTGCGTCTGGTAGGTATCGCCCATCAGAGGTTGAACCGGCAGAAAAGGCGCTGCGCCAATGCCGCCGAGCGCGGCCAGCCCCACGCCCATCGCGAAGACCAGCGTAAATACGGCTTTGACATTAATGCCCATCGCCTCAACCATCTGAGGGTCCTGAACGCCAGCGCGGATGATCATCCCAAGGCGGGTTTTGCTCATCACAAAAATAACCAGGATGAACATGGCAATCCCCAGCGCGATGATGAACAGGCGGTATGTGGGAACTGTTGCGCCGTAGATATCGATGGTGGAGCTCCCTTTTTGAAGCCATTCGACTATGCTAGCTGCCTTGCCCGGCTGCGCGAATAACGGCGGTCGGGACATCTGATACGTAAGCGGATCCCACAAATATTGCACCAGTTCCCGGATGACATAACTGAGGCCCAGGGTCATAAGCAGGATAAAGGTCGGACGCACGTAAAGCGGTCGGATCAAGGCAATTTCCACCACCGCCCCAAATATGAACCCGAATGCCACAGCCAACAAAATTGAAAGCGCGAAGCGCAGATTGCCGTTCATCAGCAGGATGGATACCGATGCGGATTCACGCACCAAGGTGCTGACCATGGTCAGAAGCAAAAGCGCGGCGGGCATCAGCAGTTTTTTCCCGATAGGTTCTTTGGGGGCAAATTGGGTTTTGTCCCCGGGTTTGGAAGAAGCCACCGCGATTAACAAGCCGCTGATGAACATCAAAAACGGACGCAGCCAAAAAGATCCTAAAGCTTCCTGAGCGCTGATTTCGGCCAGCGGGTTCCCCACGGTGGTGGTAGTGGCCGCCACCATCGCGGTATCCGCAACGCTGAGGATATCAAAACCAACAAACGCCAGGACAAGCGCGGCCAGCGCCAACATATACGCGATCTTTGGCAGCGCTTTTTGCCACTTTTCGGAAATTTTCCAGGCAATCAGATAAGGTTTTACGATGGGAGTAATCAGCACACCCGCGCCAAAAGCGAGCAGAAAGGGCGCCATTCCAAAGATAAAGGTAGGGTTGGTGTAGAACTGCCAGCCGATATACGCGCCGAGCATGAACATGGAACCGTGCGCAAAGTTCAGCACATCCATGAGCCCAAAAATAAGCGTGAGGCCGGCAGCTACCATAAAGAACAGCGAACCAAGGGTCAGGCCGGAGAAAAGCGTGCTGATAAAGGCGCGCTGCCCAGCATAAGAATAGGCGCCCAGCACCGCCGCGACTATAAGCCCGGCGATTAGAAGTCCGATGAAGATTTTTCTACTTTTCGGATTCATTTTCCATCTCCAGTTCTTTTCGGGTTTTGATGCTCGCGCCAAGATAATGGTGGATAAGGTCCGTGTCCTCTACCAGGTCCTTCATCAAACCTTCCTGAACAGTCTTGCCATCGTCAATAATCGTATAACGCTCGGCCAGTTGACTTGCCATGATGAAATTTTGCTCGACCAGTAAAATTGTGGTGGTCTTGCTTAGTTTGCGAATGGCTTCCATCATCTGTTGAATCAGAATTGGGGCCAAGCCTTCGCTGGGTTCATCAATCAGAAGGAGTTTGTTCTCAGGCACAAGCGCCCGCGCGACTGCCAACATCTGCTGTTGACCGCCGGAAAGATGGTTGCCGGGCAGTTTGTACAGCCGTTTCAGGTCCGGGAAGAGTTCAAAAATGAAATCGGAATTCCGCGCAAAGTCACCTTTTTTCCGTTCCGCAAGTTTTAAGTTTTCCTGAACGGAGAGCGCGCGGAAAATCGCGCGGTTTTCGGGTACATAGCCAATACCCAGGTTGGCAATATTAAAGGCTTGTTTGCCCTGAATTTCCATCCCGTCGAAGATGATTTTCCCTTCGCGGGGTGGCGTCAATCCAATGATGGATTTGAGGGTTGTGGTTTTTCCCGCGCCATTCCGTCCCAACATCACTGTAATGGAACCTTTTGGAACGCGCACAGAAACGCCTTCCAAAATATGAAACTGACCGATGAAGGTTTCAATCCGGTCCACAACGAGCAAATCATTCACAAAAATTTGTTCGCTCATGCTAATTCTCCATACAGATCGCCCAGATACGCGGTTTGGACCTGCGGATTGTTGGCAATCTCATGCGGACTGCCTTCCGCGAGGACGCGTCCCTGGTTCATCACCGTAATCACATTGGAGATGGACATAACCATATCCATGCGGTGCTCCACCAAGATCGCTGTGCGGTCGCGGTGCTGGACCACGCGCTTAATGATGTTGATCAAGTCGGGCACCTGTTCAGAAGACATGCCCGCAGTCGGTTCATCAAAGAGGAGCAGGTCTGGGCTGCAGGCAATCATGATGCCCAGCTCCAGCTTGCGTTTTTCGCCGTGCGGCAGGTTGCGCGCAAACACCCATTCCCGCCCTTCCAGACCAACGATGCCAATCACCTCTTCAGCCCGATCTATATAATGCCGGAAGCTATCCGCCAGGTGGAACATCTTGAAGTTGTCCTTGCCCATCGCTTGCGCGGCCAGGCGGACGTTCTCCAAAACGGTCAGGTTCGGGAAGATATTCGTAATCTGGTAAGAGCGGCCAATCCCCAGGTGCGCCCGCCGTTGGGGAGACACCTGGGTGATATCATTCCCCTTAAAAAGGACGCGCCCGCTTGAAGGCGGCATAACGCCGCTCAACAAGTTGAACAAAGTTGTTTTTCCAGCGCCGTTGGGTCCAATGATCGCGTGGATGGTGTGTTCCCGTACCTGCAGGCTGACATCATCCACCGCGACTAAGCCGCCAAAAGCCTTGGAAAGGTTCACAGCTTCGATTAATACTTCATTAGCCATTCCAATTTATCCTTCGTTAGTTTCCTGAGTGCAGTTTGCTTCTAATAATCAAAAAAACAAATAATGCCCTGCCTATCAGCTGCACCCATTCGGGTTCGCTTGTCCGGAAATTCTTGGTTTGAAGTAAACAGGGAGGGACGTATTGTCCCTCCCTATTTCATTGCAGTAGATTACTGACCCAGGGTCGGCAGAGTGCCGCAGCGGGCCGCGTAATCACCTTCGAGCGTGCAGGGCACACCCAATTCGTCAAACTTCGAAACATAGATGGTCTCGAAGAAGCGGTATTCGTTGATGCCGTCGTCATCCAGATCGGGGTCGAGGTTGACCAGTTTGAGGATGTTCATCGGCTGTTCGCAGACATGATCTTCGGGGCGGATATGATAGGTGCCCTTGGGGCCTTCAAAGGTCAGGCCTTCGAGAGCAGCAATCATTGCTTCGCCGCTGGTGTCGCCGCCGGTCTTTTCGAGGGCGGTCGCGAGAGCGATAGCGGAAGCCATGCCACCAGCAGTGAACAGGTCGGGATAGGCGTTGATGGCGCCGTCAGCGGCATCTTTGTATTTGGCAACGTGATTTTCCACCAGCCAGCTGTTGACAGCATTGTCAGCGGCAGTGTAGTGGTAAACGTTCAGACCAACAGTGCCCAGCACGTCCTCACCGAATACTGCGGTGAAGGAGGCGTTGTCGCCGAAGCCGGTACCAACGGTCATCACATCCAAGGCGCCCATGTCAGAGAGACCCTGGAAAAGGGTTACATAACCGGTGCCGGACCAGGTCAGGAACAGGTTCTTCGCGCCGGAATCCATAGCCTGCTGAATGTAGGGGGTGAAGTCAGTGGTCTCGAACGGAGCGTAGATGTCCGCAATCAATTCGCCGCCGAATTTTTGGACGGAGTACTTGAGGGCAGCGCCGGAAGCCTGGCCAAAGGCATTGTCAATGCCGATATGGGCAAAGGTAGGTCCAACGTTTTCCACCAGGTACTTGGCGATGATGAGGGTGTCATCAAAGCTGGTGCGGGC
>JAAZPN010000061.1 GCA_012797215.1 Chloroflexota bacterium
GTGGACAGCCTCAAACTGGCGGCACTGTTGTCCCAATCGCGCTCGCCTGAATTAGACCCATTAGACGTGCTCATCGAAGTGAATGTCAGCGGAGAGGTCAGTAAAGAAGGCTTTGCCGCGCAAACATTGACTGATTGGCAGGGGCTGCTGCTTGTGGTGGATGATATAAGCCGGATGCGAAATCTGCGTCTGCGCGGATTGATGACAATGCCGCCGCTGCAAAGTGAGATGGAGAATAACCGCATGTATTTCCGTAAAACGCGTGAGCTGCTGAACTTCCTGAATGATGCGCGCCCCGCCTTAAAGCTTGGGGAGCTATCCATGGGCACCTCAAGCGATTTTCCTATCGCAATCGAAGAAGGGGCGAGCTTGATTCGCCTTGGTGAGGCAATACTTGGTCCGCGGCCTGCTAAAGAGGGATAAGCAGATATGACAATCGTATTAAATCTAATCCGCGTTGTTGGTCAAATCCTGAGCCTGTTGGTTATTGCGCATGTTATAGTGGGTTATGTTCTGCCCTGGGATAATCCTGTCCGCAGAACCCTGGATAAATTCATTTCTCCGCTGCTACGTCCAATTCAAAGCGCGATCAAACCAATTGGCGGCTTCGATTTTTCACCATTAGTTCTAATATTGTTGATTAATGCCTTGGAGTGGCTGCTTTCGGCGCTTGCGCGCGCGATTTTCCGATGAAAAAATCAGGCTTTGTAAAGGATTCTTCCGCAGGTTTTGCAACGCAGTAGGGTGTTAGCTGAGCGCACCGCTTGCATATCGCGCGGGGAAAGTTCTACGCCGCAGGCTTCGCAGCCGTCATCTACAATCGCCGCGACTGCCTTCCCCCCTTTTGTTCTAAGCAAGCTTTCGTACTGACTCACGATATCTGCTGGCAGTGTTTGGGTAAGAGCTGCGCGTTGGGCGTTTAAGTTGTCCATTTCAGCTGTCAAATTTCCGCGCTCCCCTGCAAGCATGGAGTTTTCGGTGGCTTTTTGGTTCACTGCGCTTTGGTAGGCCTGTTCAGATTCCGTTAACGTTTTTTGCGCCTCTTCCTGCTCCATTAGCGCTTGAAAATGCGCGTCTTCCAGCTTTTGGATAGTGCGCTTGAGCGCTTCGCTTTCGGCCTGTAGGTCCTGCAATTCCTTGGGATTGCGTATTTTGCCGCCAAACAGCTGAACCTGGTTGAGTTCAAGTTTCAAGCGTTTCTCGGATGTCTCTGACGCGATTTTGTTTGTCTGGGATTGTTTTACCGCAAGGTCCTCTTCCGCCAACTTTTTTTCGTGTAACTTGGCTTTGACTAATTCATCAGCATTCAGGATAGCTTCTATCTGGGCCAGTCGTTTGGTGATTTTCTGGCGCTGAGTATCGAGAGTCTGCAGGCGAAAAAGGCTGAATGGAAGATTCATAGGCTCCTAAACTTGGTAAAGAACGCGGCAAATTTCAATATTATTGTAACACCTACCAGCCTGTTTATTGGGAATATTGAGAAAACTGACATTAAGTCTTTGAGGACAATGTTAATCAAGGTTGTAAGAATGCCTCTTAGGGGTGGGACTTGAGCCACTTCCACTTTGAGGAAGCATCAATCAGGTTCAAAAGTTCCTGGAAGATAGAAATATTTAACCGTTATCCTAACAAGTTGATAAGTGTCGGGGCAAGTTGCCAGATTCTGAATATGATATAATTTACATATTAACCATGCACATCTTCCATGTAATGGAGAAACAACAACTTGGCTTTTAATCCGATAAATTGGCTGTTAGGTTTATTTTCGCTGGATATTGGAATTGACCTGGGCACAGCCAATACGCTTGTTAATGTAAAAGGAAAAGGAATCGTCATTAACGAACCTTCGTGGGTGGCGATTGACAAACGCACCCGCGAACCCCTGAAGATTGGCGCTGCCGCTAAGGCGATGGTCGGACGCGCGCCTGCCAACGTGGTCACTCTGCGGCCTCTGCGCGACGGCGTCATCTCAGAATACGATATCACCCAGGCGATGTTGGAGTATTTCATCGGCCGGGCCCACCAACACAGCATTGTTCCTTTCCCGCGACCGCGCGTAGTGGTTGGGATTCCATCTGGCGCGACTGAAGTGGAAAAGCGCGCGGTTTACGACGCGGCTATGGCAGCCGGCGCGCGTGAAGCGTACATGATACACGAACCCGCCGCGGCCGCTATTGGCGCCGGGCTTCCGGTAAACGACGGCAACGGCAATATGATTGTGGACATTGGCGGCGGCACGACGGAAGTCGCGGTCATCTCGATGGGCGGTATCGTCATATCGCGTTCCTTACGGGTGGCTGGTGATGAGTTGGATCAGGATATCATCGAGTATTTGCGCAGCAAATACAACTTGTTTATTGGTGAACAGATGGCGGAGAAAGTCAAAATTGCCATTGGTTCAGCTTATCCGCTGAAGGAAGAGAAAACCGTGGACGTGCGCGGTCGCAACCTGATCACGGGTTTGCCGGAAGCAATCGAAATCTCTTCCGTTGAAATCCGTGAAGCGCTTTCATCATCGGTGCAGGTGATTATTGATACCATCAAAGATGCCCTGGACGAATCTCCACCCGAAATTCTCTCGGACTTAATGGACAACGGCATTTGCCTGGCAGGCGGCATGTCACAACTGCAAGGACTCACTGAGCGTGTGTCCAACGAAGTCCGGGTGCGGGTATGGCGCGCGGAAGACCCAATGACCTGCGTCGCGAGAGGCGCCGGGATCGTCCTGGATAACCTGGAAGAGTATGAGCAGCTGCTGGTAGGGATTGAGCGGGATCCATACACGAGCTTCAACAAGGGCTAATCTTACTGCCGTCAGGCAAAGCTTAACCAATCCAATAAAATGCGCAATTTGTTCACATCCGGCAATATTAGAAATTTCATCATCCTCTTGGTGGTGGCTGGCATCCTGCTGCTGGCTGTTTCGGGGTATCTGACGCCAGTTTTCAGCCTGACTTTCAGTCCGCTTATTTCAACGCAAAGTTGGCTTTCGCAGCGTTATCTTGCTATAAGGGATTTTTTCACTTCCCCACGCGATATGGCCAGCCTGCGGGAACGCAATGCTCAGCTGGAAAACGAAGTTTCGCAGCTGCAGAGCCAAATCGTGGAACTGCAGGAAAACCTGAGCCAGGCGCAGATACTCTACACGCTGCTGGATTTCGCGCGCACTAACCCACAGCATGAGTACACGGCCGCGACGGTGATAGGCCGGGAAATCAGTCCTTACTACCAGTACATTATCATTGATAAAGGCTCCAACCAAGGTATTATGCATGGGATGCCGGTGGTCACCCAGCAAGGTCTGGTTGGCCGCATAGACGCGGTCGTCGCGAACGCCTCGCGCGTCCAACTCATCAGCGATGCTGAATCGGTGGTTAATATTCATCTTCAAAACGCCAAGGTGGAAGGGCAAATCGTCGGGTCAATTACAGGTGAAATCAGCCTGGAAATGATTCCACAGGACGCGGAGATACAAATTGGCGATGTGCTACTGACATCCGGACTTGGCGGTAATTATCCTCCGAACATATTTGTCGGCCAGGTGCTTAGCATGCAAAGTCAGCAGAACCGTTTGTTCCAATCCGGTTCGGTCCAATCGATTGTGGATTTTTCTGCGCTAAGCGCGGTTTTGATAATCACGAACTTTGAAGCGGTGGACATCACACCCTTGATTCCCTGAGAGACGGCATGGCTTTCTACTTTTCCAGCAGCATTGGCTTCATCATCGCCATCATGCTACAGATGGGTGTTTTTAGCCGGGCGGGGTTGTTTTCTGGCACAGCAGATGTGGTTCTGCTTTTTCTGGCTGCCTGGAGTCTGCATCAACGCCAAAAATACAGCTGGATTCTTGTGGTAATATTTGGCCTGATACTTAGCTCCATCTCGGCCTCGCCCGCGCTCTTGTATCTGATTGTTTATCTTACAGTTTTCCTTGCGGCGATGCGTCTGCAGACTGGATTCTGGCAAAGTCCGCTTTTATCGATGTTTTTATTAGTCTTTTTTGGCACCTTCCTTGAGCATGGCGTTCAGGTATTGGGGCTGTTTGCGCAAGGAGTTTCACTCTCTATGGGTGAAATCTTCTCGCAAATTTTGCTGCCCAGCGTCTTGCTCAACATGCTGCTGACGATACCAGTACACGCGTTGGTTCAGGAGTTATTCCGGAACCTCGCCCCGATGAGAACAGAGATATGAACAACAACCAATTTGAAAAACCGACTATTAACCACTCCCGCATTCGTTGGGTAATCATTCTGGTTGGGTTGGTAGTTGGGTATTATGTCTTTCAGTTGTTCACATACCAAATCGTGAACGGCGCGGTATACCGCGCCCAGGCGGAAGATAATCGCACTACAGAAATCAGTGACCCAACCCAGCGGGGAATTATCTACGACCGCAATGGTGTTGTCCTGGCGCGCAACGAACCGGCCTACAACATCACAGTCACTCCCGCGCGCTTGCCCGAGTCTGATGGAGAACTGCGCAGGATTTACTCCCAGCTTTCAGAACTTCTCAATATTCCGGTCAGCAACGGCGTGGTAGACGCGGTTACCGCGGCCAGTTTTTCGCCCTGCAACACGACTTTGGGAATTGAACAAATTGTTTACATCGCGGATACCAACTGGCCTTTCAACGCCACACGTCTCAGCTGCGATGTCACAAAGGAAATCGCCATGGCTGTCAAGGAAAAGGCGATGGATTGGCCGGGCATTGATGTGGAAATTGAATCGGTCCGGGTTTATCCAACCGGAAACCTGACCGCGGAAGTGGTTGGTTTTCTGGGACCTGTGCCGGAAGTGTTGGTCGATTACTACACAGAACTTGGATTTGTAGCTGGCAGAGATAAGGTTGGCTACGCTGGCGTGGAAAGCACCATGCAGGATGTGTTGGGCGGAACGAACGGCAAGCGCGTGGTCGAGGTTACCGTTGGTGGCGAGATCGTTCGCAACCTGGAAGAACCGATTGACCCGATCCCAGGCCAGAATATCTATCTCACGATAGACTCCCGCTTGCAATCTGTGGCACGGGACGCGTTAAAAATGAATCTGGAATACTGGAACCGTCACGTGGGATATATATTGAGCACCAGCGGATCGGTCGTCGCATTAAACGCCAAGACTGGCGAGGTGCTGGCAATGGTTTCGTATCCGAATTTTGAAAACAATCGCATGTCCAAAGGTATTCCTGGCTATTACTATGAGCAGCTGACCCAGGACCAAGCGAAACCGTTGGTCAACCAGGCAATTTCCGCGGAACTCCCCCCGGGTTCGGTCTTTAAACTGGTATCAGCATTAGGCATTCTAAACGAAGGAGTGGTGACACCGGAATATACCGTGGACGACCCCGGCACAATTTCCCTTGTCCAAAAGTTCTACCAAAACGACCCCGGCAGTTTGCAAACCTACTACTGCTGGGACCGCGCAGGGCATGGGCCAGTAGACTATTTGCACGGCATTGCCTGGTCATGCAATACATATTGGTACAAAGTGACCGGTGGTTATGGGACTGAAATTGCGGGTAACGGGCTTGGCATTTGGCGTTTGGGCACCTACGCGCGCGCACTGGGCTACGGCGCGCTGACTGGGATTGAATTGCCCGGCGAGACCGATGGTTTAATCCCGGACCCGACCTGGAAGCGCTTGAGCCAGGGAGAAAACTGGGCAACTGGCGATACCTACCTCGCAGCCGTGGGGCAGGGGTATGTGCTCTCCACGCCGCTGCAAGTGGTTCACTCTATCGCGACCATCGCGAATGATGGCAAACTGATGAAAGTTTCACTTATCAGCAAAATTGAGGCCGCGGACGGCACTATCACGCAGCAGTTTGAGCCCACAATGTTGTGGGATATCACCAAGGACCCAAAAATCGAGGTCTATAATGACAATATTCCGACTGGTGAGCTAAAAACCGTACAGCCCTGGGTGATTGAATTGGCCAAGAAGGGGATGGAAATGGTCACGCAAACTGGCGGCACCGCCGCGTATGAGTTTACTGGGGATACAAACAAAGTTGCGGGAAAAACTGGCACAGCTGAGTACTGTGATGACTTCGCATTGGCAAACCAATTGTGCGGCGTCGGGATTGGTGGTTGGCCTGCGCACGCTTGGTTTGTGGGGTACGCTCCTTATGATGATCCTGAGATTGTAGTAGTGGCTTTTGCGTACAATGGCAAGGAAGGCTCCACGTTGGCAGCGCCGATTGTGCGCAAAGTTATCGAATCATACTTCGGACTAAAAGCCGCGGACGCGGATAACCTGGGGTATTAATCTGGGCGACTCCATGCAGAAACGGACTGAAATGTTGGTGCGCGGAATCAGGGGCGGCGTGCTGGTTATCCTGCCAGAGCTGCCCTGGTACCAACAGCGCGACATGCTGATTTCCCGAATTCAGAGCCAGGAACGTTTTTTTAAAGGCGGCAGGATCGCGCTTGACCTGGGACTGACCGAATGGAGCGAGGATAACCTGGATAAACTACTCCGGGACCTGGCTGATGAGGGTATTTGTCTGCGCGCAGTGCTCTCAAGTTCGCAAGTTACCCTGGAATCCGCGCGAGCTTTTGGCCTGCCGGCCAAAATTGAAGGTGATGAACTGCCCAAGACCGCCAAGCCCGAACCAGCGCCAACCGAAAAGTTGCTGTGGGTGGAGCGGGTTTTGGAAGATGATGAAAAGTTGATCGTGGACGGCAGCCTGACCCTGCTTTCTGACCTGCCTGAAAAGGCAGAGGTAATTTGCACCGGTTCCGCGCTCATATGGGGGCTGATGAATGGTTTGCTTCGAGCGGGTTGTTCCGGCAAGCCTGAATGTTCGGTTTACGTCCTGAAAATGGGCAAAGGAACTATCTTTCTTGGCGGCGAGCGTGTGGAAATCCCGCGGAAAATGCGCAAAGAAAGTGGAATTACGATAACACGGAAAGATGGAGTAATTACTATCACTCCATCCATTGCGAAATAGAGCTTATGTATACAACCAGAGACCAGTGGCAGCACTTTGATTTTCCGCTCTTCGCGGCGGTTTTATTCTTGTCGATATTTGGGGTCGCTCTCATCAGTTCGGCGATCGCGGGCAACCCAACGCTGGCAAACCACCCGCAGCGCCAAACCGTTTTCCTCATCATCGGGCTTGCGGCGCTGTTTATCTTCGCCGGTTTGGATTATAAAATCTGGTTAGTTCTCACCCGCCCATTCTATATTGTCGTTGCAGGCTTTCTGATTTTGGTTTTTGTGACCGGAGCGGCCAGGTTTGGCGCGGCGCGCTGGCTGCAAATCGGTTCAGAAGCCATTCAACCGGCTGAGCTGGCGAAGATTGTAATCATCATGGCACTCGCCCAATTCTTCGCTAACAAGATTTCAGTGATTAACGAACTGAAGACCATTGGGCAGAGCCTGATGCTGACCGGTGGAATCGTGATTTGGATCATCCTGCAGCCAAATTTAAGCACATCTATCGTGATTATGGTGATATGGTTTGCGATGCTCTGGATTAGCGGTTGGAAGACGAAAAACATCCTGATTTTTGCGGCCGTGATGATAGTCTTGTTGGGAATATTTGCCGCTTTAGATTTTCCTTTCCTGGCGGATTATCAGAAAGCCCGCATCACCAACTTCATCAACCCGGATGAGAACGCGCGTTACGGCGATACCTATAATGTGGACCAGGCGCTTATCAGTATTGGGTCCGGCAGCTGGTTTGGGCAGGGGTACGGGCAGGGCTCACAGGTGCAGCTGCGCTTTCTCAAGATCCGCCATAATGATTTCATTTTCTCGGTGTTGGCGCATGAGTTCGGTTTTGTCGGGACGGTGGTGGTGCTGTTGCTGCTGCTTTTCGTGATCTACCGCTGCTTTTCGGTCGCTTCAAAAGCCCCGGATGCCTATGGCGCGTTGATTGCTTATGGCTTTGGGGTGTTGATGGCCTTCCAGACGCTGGTAAACGTGGGGGTGAATTTGCGCTTGCTGCCGGTGACCGGGCTGACGCTGCCGTTTATCAGTTATGGCGGCAGTTCGTTGGTGACACTGCTGATGGGCATTGGGTTGGTACAGAGTGTGCGCATGCGCTCGGAGCAAAGGCAGGGATAGCAGCTGAATTGCCCTTGTAAGACTGTAAAAATGCTGGTAGAATAGGTTTTCGTTAGTGGGGGCTCGTCTAATGGCAGGACAGCAGACTCTGAATCTGTATGTAGAGGTTCGACTCCTTTGCCCCCAGCCTA
>JAAZPN010000062.1 GCA_012797215.1 Chloroflexota bacterium
AATGGAAGACGGCAACTTTTACGCCCGCGGCGCCTGCGACGAAAAAGGCAGCACCCCGGGGATGATTTACGGCCTGGCGATTGCCCGCGACCTTGGCCTATTAGACGGCTACACCGTTTATTATTTCGGCAATATGGAAGAATGGTGCGACGGCATCGCGCCAAACGCCTTTGTTGAGGTCGACCCCGGTATTCGGCCCGATTTTGTTGTGATTGGCGAGCCAACCCGGATGAACGTTTACCGCGGGCACAAAGGGCGCATCGAGTTGAAAATTGTCGCCACAGGCCGCTCAGCGCACGCCGCCACGCACTATCTGGGCGACAACGCGGTTTACAAAATGCACGCCCTCATCTCCGAAATCCAGGAGCTGGACCGGCGCATGCGTTTCGGCATGTTCAGCCACCCGGTGCTCGGCCATGCCTCCATCACCGTCACCGACGCGTTTGCGCGCACCAATTCGGTCAATGCTGTCCCCAACCAATTCACCATCTTTCTTGACCACCGCGTTACGCTCAGTGAATCCCGTGAGGATGCGCTGAAAACCGTCAGGGGTCTTATCGCGGATTATATGAATGAGGAAATCACGGTCGAAGAGTTGTACTACGACACCCCCTCCTACACCGGCTTCAGCTTCCCCCTGGATAAGTTCTTCCCGGCCTGGTTCGCGGAAGAGTCGCATCCTTTCGTGCAGGCAGGGCAGCGCGCCATCAAAGACATCTGGGGTGTTAGCCGCCCGGCTGGCACCTGGGATTTTTCTACCAACGGGACCTACTGGGCAGGCAAAGCGAATATTCCCTCTATCGGTTTCGGGCCTGGGAACGAAGTCTACGCGCACTCTATCGCAGAGCATGTCCCGCTGCAGGAAGTCGTGGACGCCACAGCGTTTTACGCGCTACTGCCAAAGAACCTGAGCGATATCATAGATTACTATAAACAGTTCGCGGGCATGAAATAAACTTCCCTGTTTTCGCTGAACCCGGACAAATCCCTGTCCGGGTTTTTACTTTAATCAGAGCAAGAAGAGTCAGCGCTGCCCCGGAAAATCCAGAGAAATTTGTGAGGGAAGAAAGACTATAATAATAGCGTCCTCCAGTGCTTTCCGCGTTAGTTTTTCACCAGATAGATACATCAGATGCCGTATGAAGAAAAAATGTGCCATAACCTTCCTTCTGCTCGTTTTGCTGGCTGCCTGCAACTTCCCAGCTGTGACAGATGTAAGACCAAAAACAACGCCCTCAGAGGCTGCCACAACCACACCCACACCCACCACCACGGCAGATGACAGTTCACTCGCCCACTACCCCTCCAAAGCCAAATTTCAGGTCTTCATCCTGAACCCGGTGCGCACCTGCCTGGCGGGCAACGATTTCGCCAGCGGCAATGTTTGCTTCGGCGAGAAGTGCGGGGACTGCCAATGCGCGTGGGAGGACTTTGACCCGCCGGCTCCGATGACAGGCATCCCCCCCGCGCGGATAAACGATCCGGAATACGCCGTCTACGCGCACCGCGTTTGCCTGGACATCACCCTGACGCCTGAGGAAGTGGCAGCCATAGAGCAGGACATGCGCCTGGTCGCGGAGAAGGTGTTTGCGTGGAGCGAAGGCGACCTGGAACTGCAACTGTCCTTCACGGAACTGCCCATCGACTATGCTGGCTTCGTCGCGCCTGATTTCGTTTTTGGTCCTTTTGAGGTGGACGACGAACTGCTGAACCCCTATGTCGGCGTGGATACCGATTTTGTGTACGTGGTCAACGGAGTGAACGACCCCCAGCAGAATCTCAACCTGGCTTACGCCTGCGGTGGGTCTTATGGGGAGATGAGCATCCACGGCGCGGGATACGCCAACATCCAGTACGGCCCGGCCTGCAACAGCATCATCATAGATGGGAAATCCGTGTACGAACCGCTCATTCACGAGTGGTAC
>JAAZPN010000063.1 GCA_012797215.1 Chloroflexota bacterium
CGAATTGGTGGAAGTAACTATACTGAAGAGGTAAATTGTGGCTTTTGAATATCTGACCAACGTTCCCCTGGAAGAAGCACGTGAATCATACCTGACAGCGCTGCGGCAGGAAGGGCTTATTTACAGAACAGAAACGATCCCGACCAGCGTCGCGCTGGGGCGCGTGACCGCCAACGCGGTGTACGCTCGCATCAGCTCGCCGCACTACAACGCCTGCGCTATGGACGGCATCGCCCTGGACGCGAAGCGCACATTCGGAGCATCTGAAACTACCCCGGCACGATTGCACGCGGATGCTTTTGTGTGGGTTAACACGGGCGATCCGCTGCCCGAGGGCTGCGACGCGGTGGTGATGGTGGAAGATGTGGTGCAGGAACAAAGCGGCGTGACGCTGTACGCGGCCGCGCTGCCCTGGCAGCATGTGCGCCAGATTGGGGAAGATATCAGCGCTGGCGATATGATTGTGCCCTCCTTCAGCGTGCTTTCCCCGGCGGCGCTCGGCGCGCTGCTAGAATCCGGCGTGCTGCGCGTGGAAGTGGTGACGCGCCCGGTGGCTGGCATCATCCCGACCGGCAACGAGCTGGTTGCCCCGACTGAAGAACCGCAAGCCGGCAGCATCATCGAGTCCAATTCCACCGTCTTCGCTGGCATGCTCGAGACCTGGGGCTGCGTTCCCAAAATCTACCCGGGCGTGCGCGATGACCCGGGCTTGATTGAGGAGGCGCTGCGGCGCGCCCTGGCAGAGTGCGACCTGGTGGTGCTGAATGCCGGCTCCTCCGCGGGCAGAAAAGACTTTTCTACAGACGCGATTCGAAAGGTTGGCGAGGTAGTTCTGCACGGCGTGGCAATCAAACCCGGCAAACCGGCCATTCTGGCGCACGCGCGCCCGGCGGACCGAAACGTCATCCCGGTGCTGGGTTTGCCAGGCTACCCCGTTTCCGGCATCCTTGTGATGGAAGAGCTGTTCAGACCGGTGGTGGAAAGCCTGACCTGCCGGCCTTCCCAAAAGCCTGAGTTTATCCAGGCTGCTATATCGCGCCGCCTGACCTCCTCGCTCAAGTACCTGGAGTTTGTGCGCACGCGCCTTGGGAATGTGAATGGAAAAACGGTGGCGGTTCCCCTGAACAGGGGCGCGGGCGTGGTCAGTTCTTTTGTAAAAGCCGATGGCATCATCCATATCCCACAAAACACCGAAGGTTACGAAGCGGGCGGGCTGGTGAACGTGCAGCTGACCCGCAGCCGCGCTGAGATTGACCGCACCCTGGTCATCACCGGCAGCCACGACCCACTGCTGGATGAAATTGCGGATATCCTCAAGCGGCAGGACCGGGATAGTGCTGTCGCGTCCTCGCACGTGGGCAGTATGGGCGGCATCATGGCCGTCAAGCGCGGCGAGACGCACCTGGGCGGAATCCACTTGCTGGACGAAGCCAGCGGTACCTACAACATCCCGTATCTGCGCAAGTACTTCCCGCAGGGCGGCGCGGTGCTGGTGGAATGCGTTCAGCGCACGCAGGGCTTGATGGTCCCAAAAGGCAACCCGCTGGGCATTCATGAATTCTCGGATATCGCCGGAAAACGCTACGTCAACCGCCAAAAAGGCAGCGGCACCCGCATCCTGTGCGATTTTCTGGCGCGGCAGAATAAGCTCGATTTGGATAATGTGTGGGGTTATGAGCGCGAAGAATACACGCACACCGCGGTTGCCGCGGCTATCGCGGCCGGCACTGCGGATGCGGGCTTGGGAATCCTCTCTGCCGCGCGAATCTATGACCTGGATTTTGTGCCCGTGTGCGAAGAACAATACGATTTGCTCATCGCGGAGAGCGCGCTCGGTCTGGATATGGTGCAGAAGCTACTAGAGGTTTTGCGAGGAACCGAGTTCGCGCGCAGGATGGCGGCAATGGGCGGTTATTCACTTAATCACCCGGGAGAAATGAGACAATGGAACTAAGTCACCTGGACAAAAACGGAAACGCCCGCATGGTGGAC
>JAAZPN010000064.1 GCA_012797215.1 Chloroflexota bacterium
GGCAGCCACCCAGAGCATGCGTAGCAAAAGCAGCCCATGCCGCCAACGCTGGATGTTGGTCGTGCCGTAGGTGCGTTCGCGGTAACGTATTGGCAGGTCCACCAGCTTGAGATTCTGTTTCGTTGCGCCAAAAATCAGGTCAAAATCACCAAAGGGGTCAAAATCCCCAAAGAACGCCCGGTTCTGCGCGATTTTTTCATAATCGGCGCGCCAAAGCACTTTCGTTCCACAAAGAGTATCCTTAATGCTCTGTCCCAACAGCCAGGAAAATGCCACACTGAAGAATTTATTCCCCAGGTTGTTCAAGAAGCGCATGGCTTCTTCTTCCATTGGGTAAATCAAGCGGACGCCGTTAATAAACTCGCCGTGGTTTTTTACCAGTGCGTCATAAAAACGCGGCAAATCCTCAGGCGGCACTGTCAGGTCAGCATCCAAAATCATCAACACGTCTCCACTGGCTGCCTGAAAACCTGCCCGCACTGCATCACCCTTTCCTTTTCCAGGCTGCTTGAGCAGTTTCACATTCCGCAGCGAATTTTGCATGGTGTCTTGAATGACCTGGAAGGTATCATCCTGGGAATGCCCTTCCACGAAGACGAGCTCGGTGCCGCTGCCCATTTCCGGCACGCGTTCAAAAATCTGCTGAATATTGCCAGCCTCGTTGCGCGCGGCAACAACGACAGAGACAGATGCCAGCTCTCTGGAGCCGCTGCTGCGCGGCCTGGCAATCATCATATTTGTCATGCATAAGTGCTTGAAAGGCCATAACCGGGCGACAACGCGGTTGAGAAATGGGCTGATGAGTGGAATATTTAACGGGAAAAGAACTTCAGTCCACTTTCGCACCACCTCAAAGTTGCCCAGGTTCAGCAGGTTCTTCATGTCGGTCTGAGTCAGCCAGTTCTGGTCCAAAAGAGATTTGGCTGTTCCCACCAGTTGAGCAAGCTTTAACGGCAGTTCCCATCCGCGGTTGTAGAAGTTCAATACCACGCGCGTGCGCGGACCGCAGACCCGGTGCAGTTCGTTCAGAACATTCTGAACATCCCACAAATCGTTAACCAGGTCCGAGAGAATGATGTAATCAAAAGTGGCATCCAGCCCGGGCAGCGCGTGCGCATCTGCCTGGATAAATCGCAGTTCGGGGTGCGCCAACTGGGCAGCGTAAACCATTCCGGAGGAAAAATCGATACCTACTCCCAAAGAAGGTTTTACAGCAGCCAGCAAATCCCCTTTTCCGCAGCCCACGTCCAATACAGAACAGCCTGGCGGAATGATGTGTTGGTAGACAAGCTTGAGGCGCTTATGATAATAAGCGCTCCAATTAATCTTCTTCGGCGGTTTTTCCGCCAAAGCGTCCCAATGCGCAGCGCGTTCCCCCGAGAACTTCAAATAGGCCTTGTCATTGGAATTAATGTAGGTATTCACGCGTTCTTCCGTACTTCTTTGATTACTAGCTTTGCTATCCCCAAAGTATAACAAAAATGCGCCTGCTCTCCGAATATTGTTTCAAAGGATTGTCGGCGCAATCACAACATCAACTAGCAGGCACCGCGCTTTTTGCTTCCTTATCGGCACGCTCGTTGTATCGATCCCCTGAATGCCCGCGCACCCACTCCCAACGCACCTGGTGGTGCTGCATTTCGATGTCAAGCGCTTGCCAGAGGTCAATATTTGCCAGAGCGCCTTCTTTGCGCTTCCAGTTGCGCTTCTTCCAACCCGGCAGCCAAATGGTCGCGCCGTTCATCAGGTAGCTGGAATCTGTCACGAATGTCACCGCAAAGGGCTCACTCAAGGCGCGTAAAGCCTGCAGCGCGGCCGTCAATTCCATGCGATTGTTGGTGGTGTCTTTTTCGCCGCCTTTCAGTACGCGTTCAACGCCCTGCGCAAAGAGAAGCACCGCTGCCCATCCTCCCGGACCCGGGTTGCCCCGGCAAGCGCCGTCACAGTAGACAGTCACTTCCGGCAGCTTAGTCGCCATTGCCCGCTCCAGCCAGTTCCAAGAGCGTCGCGTCCAGGGTTTCTAAAACCGTGGGAATATACTCCAGATCGAGCTGATATGCCCTGCGCAATGCATCTTGCAGCACAATCCGGGAAAACGCCCAATTTTCGCGTTCTGGAGCCAACTTCAGGCGCACCCCTGCTCGCAGAGCGCTAGCCCAGGCTGGGTGCTGGTGTGCGTAATCCGGCGCGATGTCTTGCGGATTTCCGACAGCCGGCCAGTATCCACTGACGCGTACGAGAGCTTCCTGGGAGGCGCCTTCAAGCAGCCAGCGCGCGAAAATCCATGCCCCCAGCTGTTCGGCAGCGCTGCCAGCTCGAATGCCAATGGAGAGCGTCTCCATGGAGATGCTTCCATTGCCTTCCGTGCTTGGGTAAGGCAAAGTAATAAATTTGTCGGAACTGCCAGCGCGCGCGTTGGAGCCTTCCTGCGTCAGCAAATCGTCGAGAGAGCCCTCGTACGCTAATGCCTGGCGCCGCGTGAAGTAATCATAGGGCGTTTTTTGCAAGCCGACCCACGAAGCGTCTTCCGCATAGGCAGATTTCAAAAATTCGATAGCTTTAAACAATGGTTCGTTATTAAAGCTGAGCGCTCCATCCCTTAGCGTGTTTTCCCCACCAAAAGCATAATGCCAAGCCAGCGGCGCTTGCGCGGAATCCGAAATCCACATCCCGCCAGCACCATTGTTCGTATCGTCATTATCCAGCAGTTTTTCAGCCGCGGCAGGCAGCATCTGCGCCTGCAATTCTTCCGGCGTTGCCGGCGGGGTGCTAAATCCGAGTTCCTCAGCCCAAGTCTGGTTGTAGAACAGTAAGGCAGGCTGGAAGGCGAGCGGCAGGTAATTCCAAGCCTGTCCATCCGCGGGCTTCGGAGCAAACGGCGCGAAAACCGAATCTGATTGGTAGGCTGCGCCAAGCCCCCAATCCGCATCGCGTATATAAGCAGAGAGATCAATCAGGCTGCTTGCGTCACGAGCCAGCGCGAGATCAAAGCCATTGGCGATGAATAAGTTCTGGGAGGCACCACCCTCCGCCAACGCGTCCGCGAGCGAGGGCAAGCTGCCGGCAGTCTGCGGCAGAACTTGGATTCCCCACGCATTGTTGGCGTTGAATTTTTCCACCAGAGCGTTAAAGTCGACTTCAGCCTCATCAATCCAGGGATGCAGCAGGCTGAGTTCCAATCCTTTAAGTTCTTCTATCCCCACGGTTGGGATGGGCACTGCTGTTGCCGTAGGCGAGGGACTGGGCGTGCTTGTGAAAGTGGGCTTTGGTTGTGTATTCGTCGCTTTCAAAAGTGTGGGGGTCGGCGATGCCTGCGGGGTCAGAACCGCGGTTTGGCAGCCTGCCAGCGCAAAAATTAGCAGAATTAAGACAATGAGGCGTGAAAAATGAATTTTCGAGTTCAAAGCTGTGCACCTTAACATAAAGGCGGGAATGGATGGGAGTCGAACCCACCACGGCTCGCAGCGCGACCCGACACTGATTTTGAAGACCAGGAAGCCCACCGGGACCTAACCATTCCCAAAGCTAAGGATATCCGAAAAGGAAGAGGCTTGTCAAGCGCGAACCCGATTCCCAGACGGTTCGTGCCATGAAGATAAAGAAACATCCAACGAAAGCGAAATTATTGTATAATGTGCATCCACTTCATAATAAAAGGAATTAAATGTCAGCAGAACTTAACCTCACGCCCGATTGGGTAAAAAACGCTGTTTTCTACCAGATTTTCCCCGATCGCTTCGCCTGGAGTTCCCGGGTAGAGAAACCAGGCAACTTTGAGACCTGGGACAGCGCGCCAACGATACATGGATTCAAGGGCGGCGACCTTTTGGGTGTCGCTGAAAAGTTGGATTACCTGGAAGACTTGGGCGTCAATGCCATTTACTTTAATCCCATCTTTCAATCCGCTAGCAATCACCGCTATCACACGCACGACTATTTTCTGGTCGATCCGCTCTTAGGCGGAAATAAAGCTTTCAAGGAGATGCTGGATGAAGCGCACAAGCGCGGCATACGCGTCGTTCTGGACGGCGTCTTTAATCATTCCAGCCGTGGTTTTTTCCAGTTCAACCATATTCTGGAGCTCGGCCCAAAATCACCGTACCTGGACTGGTTCTTTGTGCACGGATTCCCATTAAATGCCTATGAAGGCGCGCCAAAATACGACTGCTGGTGGTCTCTGCCCGGTCTTCCCAAATTCAATATGAATAATCCGCAAGTGCGCAAGTACATCTTTAACATTGCCCGCTACTGGCTGGAAGAAGGCATCGACGGCTGGCGCTTGGACGTCCCCTTTGAAATCGATGATGACGATTTCTGGAGGGAGTTTCGCGATGTGGTTAAAACTGCGAACCCGGAAGCTTACATCGTCGGGGAGATTCCAACCGAAGGACAGCGTTGGATGAAAGGCGATATGTTTGACGCGGTGATGAACTACCAGCTCACGCATGCCTGCTTAGCTTTTTTTGGCGGCAGCCGGATGGACTCGGGGCTAGCCCAGGGCATGATGGGCTTGGACGTGCCAGAGCCAATGGATGCGCAGATGTTCGCCAAACGCACCCAGGAACTTCTTGATATCTACCCGCGGGAGTTTTCCTACGCGCAGCTGAACCTTCTGGATAGCCATGATATGCCCCGCTTCCTCAGCCTTGTCAGTGAAGACACACAGCGTCTCTACCTCGCGTATCTGTTTGTCATGACCTACCCGGGCGCGCCATGCATTTATTATGGGGATGAAATCGGACTAACCGGTGGTGTTGATCCGATGTGTCGCAAAGCTTTCCCATGGGATCAAAACTTATGGAATCTGAACCTGAGAGACAAGATTCGCGAGTTGGCGCTTCTCAGACACGCTATGCCAGTGCTGCGCACCGGCGAGTACCTCCCTTTGCTCAGCCAGGGCTCCCTTCTGGTCTACGCGCGCAAAGATGCCGAGGATGTGGTGATAGTTGCCATCAACATGGATAATTCCGCTCAGACCTTTTCAATCTGCGTGGACAGCATGATTCCGGAAGGCGCCTTGCTTCAGGATCAAATCAGTGACAAGCAAGTTGTTGTGGAAGCTGGGGAAATCCGCGACCTGACACTCCCAAGAATGAGCGCTGTAATTCTGGCCTAAACCCCACCCAAGCTGAATAAAAAAAACCGCGCGAGCTATTGGTTGCTCGCGCGGTTTATTTATGGCAGCAAACCCAGCAGCCAGGGTTCAAGCAGAGGATAAATAGATACAGCCGCTGCTCCACAAAAGACCCCAATCAACCAACCCACCAACACATCTGAAAGATAATGCAATTTGAGAGCCACGCGGGAAATCCCCACCCCCAAAGCCCAAGCGCACATTCCCAGAGCTACGAGGGGTGTTGCTGTCGCGGAAACCATCACAGCAATTCCTGCCGCCCGCGCGGCATGACCGGATGGAAACGAATGCGGATCGCTGACTCGGTAGATTTGTCCCCATTCCCCTTCCGGGCGGCGCCGGCGAACAATAAACTTCATTGCCAGCACGAACGCAGCCAAGCCAATCAGACCAAATATCCAAAATAAGGTGCGGGCGCGTACATCCTCGCTGCCGAATAACAGCAGCAGGCTGAGAAAAATCAGCCAATACCAGGAATCACAGCTGTGCCCAAGCAGGATGAATAACCAGCGCAGCAAGCGAGCCTTTTCCGGCACCACTAAACCAACGGAAAGGCGCGCGTCCAGACTCAATAAACACTGCAAGAATGAGGATTTCTCCTTGGTATTGGCATTTGGTTCCGTATCACGCATTGGCGGCTGGGTCATATTTTGATGAATCTTCACAATAATCTGAATTCAGGTGGCAATTTTATCATAGCGGCGCATCGCCCCAAAGCAGGCAAGTCATGGCATTCGCGATGTGCGTGGTTCGCGAAGAATTTTTTCAAATAAAGGAATTGATTTCCGTGTGTGATATTATTACGCCACTTTGGACCTCGAGGTGCGTATTGGATATCAGAAATCTGGCTGTGCTGTGGGATATGGATGGGACCATCCTCGACACCCTGGAATTGCATTATCTTACATGGAAAGAAGCTTTTAGCGACCGTCCCACGCGATTTTCCCGCGAATTATTCCGCAAGCATTTTGGCGGCAACAACCGCAGCACAGTTCCGATTTATTTGGGCTATGACCCTGACGAGGGATATTATCAACAGGTAGTAGCCCTGAAAGAAGAGTTATTTCGCCAGCAGTTGGCAGAAAAAACTAAGCTATTTCCCGGCATCCGCGAGTGGTTTGCCTATTTTGCTAATAAGGGCGCCAGGCAGGCAATCGCCTCATCCGCGATGCTTGAAAACATCGACAAAGTGGTGGATGCGTTTAATATTCGCTCATTTTTCTCCGCGTTGGTACCTGGAGAGAACTTGCCTTCCAAGCCCGCCCCCGATATCTTTTTGCACGCGGCCAGCCTGCTGGGCGCAGCGCCAGCGCATTGCGTGGTTTTCGAGGATTCGATGCATGGAATTAATGCGGCAAAGGCCGCAGGTATGATCAGCGTTGGCGTTGCAGGAACGACCGCGTTCAAACCGAATGACGCAGATTTTTTACTTGATAGCTACACGCAAAACCCTGCTCCGCTTGCTAACGCGATACTTGACCTGATTGATGCGCGCAAAATTGCTTAGAATTTTATAAAGGGAATAGCCGCGATTAGACCGAAGCCAACGACCACAATCAAAACGGCTATCCACAGATCGCTTTTTTGACGGGTGTCTTGTACGCGCGGCGCGTCCTGTCCAAACTGCAGTTCCCACTTTGGGCCAGCCAGAAAAGCGAACAAACCGCCGGCAATGGCTCCGCCCAAATGCCCAAAATTGTCAATGTTTGAGCCGGGGGTCAGCCCAATAGCGATATTCAAGAAGAATATAAAAACAAGATTGTTTAGCATTAGTCGGGCGCGCGGGCCAAAAAACTGTTTGTTCTGAAGAATCAACAAAAACTCCGCCGCGAGTAATCCGAAAATCGCCGTGGATGAACCCAGCGAGTTGTAACGGGAAAGGACAAACGAGAGTACGTTGCCCCCAAAGCCCGCCACCAGAAATAGCACCAAAAAGCGCCCATGCCCATAGATGCCTTCCAACTGTCTGCCAAGTATCCAGAGGGCGTACAAGTTCAAACCGACATGCAGGATTGATCCGTGCAGTAAAACTGGCGTGATAAAGCGCCAGAACTGCCCGGCCAAGATCGCGTTTTGGCTTTTACTGAGCAGCGCGGCCAGAAGATCGAAACCCAAAAATTGCGTGAAAAGCATCTGGCCGATATAAAAAAGCGCGATGATTCCCATCAAAACATAGGTCACGACAGGCTGATTCAAGGGCAGCGCTAGCGCTTTGCGAGCCTGCGCGTTTGGTTCTGGCGCGGGCTGGTTTTCAAGCGGTGGTTGTTCGCTCACAGGCAGACCTGCCTCGGGTGAACGCGGTGATGTTCAGCTGAAATGATTTTTTGAATTGTCTCCACTGTGGCCGCAAGTTGACAGTCAGAGTTCACCACGATGTAATCAAAGGCATCCAATTTTTCATATTCCTGCTCAGCGGTCTGAATGCGCAGAGCGAATTCCTCAGGGGATTCACTACAGCGACCAGCCAAACGCGCAATCCATTCCTCGCGTGAGTTGGCAGTCAGAAAGATAAGCACCGCCTCAGGGCACAAACCACGGATGGTCATCGCGCCTTGTACATCCAGCCGCATAATCACATCCTTACCGGATTGCAGCGCCTGTCGCACTTGCTCGCGCGGAATTCCTTTGTAATCGGAATACACGCGGGCATGCTCCAACAGTTCTCCTGAAGCAATCAATTGCTCAAATTCCTGTCGCGATACGAAGAAATAATCAACGCCGTCACGTTCTTCGGGGCGTGGTGGTCGGCTGGTCATGGTGACCACAAAGTGGGTGTTTGGATTTTCATCCCGCAGAGCCTGAACGACAGCATCCTTACCAATCCCGGAAGGACCGGAAATTACGATGAGCAGCGGCGTGAAAGGTTCTGGGCCAAAATGAAAAACAGGTGGAGTCATAAAGTTTCCAGTATTCCGCAAATTTGTGCCTTGATTATAAGCCATCTAGCCTGAATGCAAAACCAATAGCCCTGAAGATGAACCTGCTCGGATTTGGTATTTCAATAAATTAGCGTTAAACTAAGATAAACAGGCGCGTCCGGCCTTCCTGCGTCCCTAAAAAAAACCAGTGCATCACCGCTCGCACAGCGCCCAACGCAACTGTTTATTGTTCTGGAGAGCAAATCCAAGTGCCCTTCGGTAGCAAGAGCAGCGCTTCTACTATGCGTAAAAAGGAGTTTTCATGAAAAAAGCAGTCGTTATCAATGGCAGCCCAAGAATGGACAAGGGCAATACCGCGGCGTTGCTCGAACCCTTTATGGAAGGGATGCGCTCCGCTGGCGCAAATATCTCGCTCTATTATGCTGATAAGATGCGGGTACACCCATGTACCTGCGGACACATGGCCTGTTGGAATGCGCATCCGGGCGTGTGTGTATTCCATGATGAAATGGACAAGCTCCTTCTGGAACTGGCTTCTGCTGAGCTGTGTGTTTTTGGAGTGCCTGTATATATCCAGCTTCCGTCCGCGTTTCAATCAGTCTTGAATCGCATGGTGCCAATCATAGACCCCACAGCAGCCGTGTTCGTGGAGGGTAGGACTCGCGCCAAACTGAGGGGTGAATACGCGCTCAAGTGGACAGCGCTAGTGGCGGTAGGAGGCTGGTGGGAAAAAGAAAATCTGGCGCTTGTGGACCGCATCATCGCGGAATTTTCTGCTGATGCCGGCCTGCTTTACGCCGGCGCGGTTCTCAGACCGCATGCTGATGCCCTTGGAAGCGAGAGAGTAACAGAAGATAAAAAAAAGGAAATCCTGGAATCGGTAAAGCAGTGCGGGAAGGACTTGGTCGCTACCGGTAAAATGAATCCTGAGTTGCTGGAGAAAATTTCACTTCCGCTAATTCCCTGGGAATAGTCAGGCGTTAAGGCTGCGTCCGCAGCATGCCTTGCAAAGCTTCAAAAGAACGCACTCCGCGGATGGCAGTGATGAAAGTTTTGAGGTTCGGGCTGCGCGCCCACAGTCTGCGCACTGTAGGGCCCACCGGGTCACTGCCGGCAGCTCCCCCGCCCGGTTGGTCATTGTAGGAGCCATAAAACGCGAAATAAGCCTGGTTCAACTTGCGTATTCCATAACCTTGCTCCCAAAAGAACTGCCGGCGGGATTCCATGTAAGCTTCGGCTTCATCTACTTTTCCAGCCTCGAGAAGTTCATCCACGCGCACGCGGGTCTTGCGCATCTCAGCCCGGAAATTGAATTCCGCGGGGTTCGCCGGATTTTGTTCAGGCAGCCGTGAACGTGACCTTGGTCCCGCTATGGGCAGCGCATAATCCGGAAAATCTCGCCCGATTAATGCGCGGCTGATTTCCTCTCCAGCCAGGTTGGCGACCGTCTCATTGATGGTTCTCATCTGCGGGTTCGAGTCGTAACGGATGCCCAAAGGAGTAAAGGTCAGATAGTTGTGAATCCATTCGTGCGCCACGGTTTCTGCCAACCAATTGAAATTGGTAGTCCGCATGACCATTGTTGGGTAAGCGCCCAACCCGCCAATTGGCTCAACCAGCGCGGAATATGCGTATTTGCTGTAAATTCCATCCTCAACTGCTTCTTTTTGGAGCGTATCCAGACCCGCGATGAGATTGGTGGAAAAGACTGTCCGTATTTCATTCCTGGGTGAGACAATCAAGTTCAGGGGCAAATCTGTCACCTGATAGAGCACGGGCGGCAGTACCTGCCCGCCCACTCCAAAACCAAGCGCAGCCAGGATGCTTTCAGTCTGGGATTGAAGCACTGCTTCAGTCAAAGGAGCGAGGGCTGCTAATCTCTGTTTGGCGGCGCTTAGCTCCTGGCGAGTTTTGGAGATTTGTTCCTGGCGGTCGGCAAGTTCAGGTTGAGCGACTGCCTGGTCCAGGCGCGCGTTCCAGACTGCGGTTGTGTTCACTTGTTCCAGATAGGTTTTGACCAGGGCATTTTGCTGAACAGGATTCAGGAATCTTTCAGCTCTCAGCGCCGCGGAAACCGCTTTCTGGAACAGGGCTTGGGTGGTCCATTCCGTAAAGTCGAACTCAAGCGCGCGGCTGAATTCGCGCATTCCCTGAATAGGGTTCCAGACCGCGGCGGATGAAGCTGAAAGAGCTAGCAGCAACAGCCCAAGGATAAGCGTTAGCCGGAAGGCAGCGCCAGTAGGATTGATTGCATACCGAGATTCCACCAGCACATTTTAACATGTTGGCGCAGAGACACTGCCGCAAGCTTTTACTTCCGTTTTATTGGCACCTTGATAACTGTATAATCCACCCGTGAAGGCGAGAATCAATATGAACAAAGTGGAATTCATGAAACTATTGGAGGCAAGATGGCAAGAGCTTACAGCATCCACAGACGGGCTTGAGCCTTACCAAATGCTTATCCCCGGGGTGGTTGGCACCTGGTCAGTGAAGGACATCCTTGGCCACGTGACCAGCTGGGAGCAGGAAACCCTTTCCACGCTCCCGGAAATCCTGGCCGGAAAACCTGCGCCAGTTTATTCTCAGATATATGGCAGCATCGACACCTTCAACGCTTACATGGTTATGGCAAGAAACCGCCAGACCCTGGAAGAAATCCTGGCAAACCTTGAGAAGGTCCACGGCAGGCTGCTGCGTTTTTTGGAAGAAGCGGACCCCACCCAGTTTTTGGAAGAAACCCCATTTCTAATTCGGCTGAGTATGGATACTACCGAACATTACCCGGAGCACGCTGAGGCCATCCGAGCCTGGCGCGCCCGGAGAGGACTGTAACCCTTGAAGCAGACGCAGGCTTTTCCCCGTACGATTTCTGAATACATTGCCTCTTTCCCGGAGGAGAAGCAAAGCCTGTTAAATGCGCTTGCTAACAGCATCCGCGCGGCTGCGCCAGGCGCGCAGGAGAAGATTTCTTACGGCATGCCAGCATTTTTCCTGGATGGCATACTGGTTTATTTCGCCCTTCAGTCCCGCCACATCGGCTTTTACCCAACACCCGAGGCTATCTCTTTCTTTGCTGATGATTTGCGGATTTACAAGACTTCCAAGGGAGCCGTGCAGTTTCCGTTGGACAAACCCCTGCCGCTCGAACTGGTACAGAAGATTGTCCTGCACAGGATAGAAACTAACCGGCACGCGAAGGCTGGGGCTTAATTAAAGTCAATTCAGTCCTAATTTTCCCGCGGAGACCTGATGTATAATTTTCCACAGGGTGCCGTTTGGCATACGATAGGGAGTAACTTGTGAAAAAACTTTCCACTAATTCCATAATTATCATTGTGATAATCTTACTCGCGCTCCTTTGCGCGTGCGCTGCATGTCTTTTCGCCATCACTGGCGGCGCGCTGCTGAATCGCTGGGGAATAGACATTCAATCTAATCTGCCAACCCAAGCACTATCGACGGAAGAGACACCCGCTGCGGAAAACCTGGAGCAAGCTCTGCAAGAAGGCTTGAGCCAGGCAGAATTTTCTACTGCACTGGAAAACCTGAATTCGCTCCTGGCGGAAGTTGTTCCAGTTAATGATCCGGTGGACTTGGCGGAGCGGCTGGGTGGAAAAGTGGATGTGCCTTCCACGCTGCCAGACCTGAACGCCCCATATGAAGTTGGCGACCGCAAGCTTTTCTGGGTCACTAATACCGATTCGAACGAGAACTTTCAGGTGGAAGCAGTTTTACGCTTTCTTGGGGATAATATTTACTTCTGGATCGAAGACGGCGTGGATTACCGTGAGTCAGATTTAATGCGTCTGGCGGAGACATTTGACCAGGAAATTATTCCCACTAACCGTGAATTCTTCGGAATGGAATGGAACCCGGGTGTTGATAATGACCCGCGCTTTTATGTGCTTTATGCTGGCGGCTTAGGCTCCTCCATCGCCGGGTACTTCTCTTCAGCGGATGAAGTTCACCCAGAAGCCCATCCATATTCCAATGCCCATGAGATGTTCCTGATGAACTCTGATACTGTGCAGCTTTGGGAGGATTACATCTATGGAACCATGGCGCATGAGTTCCAGCACATGATCCACTGGTATCAAGACCGCAACGAAGAAACCTGGGTTAATGAAGGCTTTTCCATGCTGGCTGAGCATGTGAACGAATTCGACGCGGGCGGTTTTGATTACGATTATCTGCTAAACCCGGATTTGCAGCTCACCGATTGGGGCGGCGATACCGGCGAGAATGGTCCCCACTACGGCGCTTCCTACCTCTTCATGACCTACTTCTTAGATCGTTTTGGGGAAGATGCCACCAAGGCCTTGGTCGCGCATAAAGAGAATGGTCTGGTCAGCCTTGAATCAGTGATGCGAGAATTGAGCTTAATCAACCCCAGCAGCAGCGCTATCTATACAGCTGACGAGGTTTTCATGGATTGGGCAGTAACCAACTACCTTCTTGACCCGAGCCTGGAAAACGGGCGTTATGATTACCAAAGTTATTCTCCTTCCCGCGCGCGTGCCAGTCGCAGCTTCAGTTCCTGCCCCGCCTCTGCTGTGACGGATGTCAACCAATATGGCGTTGATTACATTGAGATTAGCTGCCCGGGCACGTACAACCTGAACTTTCAGGGGACTACGGCGGTCAATATCTTGCCGTTGGATGAAAACCACAACAACACCTTTTTTTGGTCCAATCTTGGCGATGAATCTAACATGTCTCTTCAGCATACCTTTGACCTGAGCTCCGTGAGCGGCAGCGCTGAACTGACTTTCCGCACATGGTATGACCTGGAAAAGGATTATGACTACGTCTTTATCAGCGCTTCCACGGATGGAATAAACTGGCAAATTTTAAACTCGCGCACATGCACAAGCAACAATCCCTCCGGCAATTCCTACGGATGCGGATGGAATGGCAATTCCAAGGGCTGGATCATGGAAAGCGTAGACCTTTCGCGTTATGTCGGGGCTCTTGTGACTGTCCGCTTCGATTATGTCACGGACGCGGCCGTAAACGGCAAAGGAATGGCGCTTGACGATTTCCGCCTGGACGCCATTGACTACTCCTCTGACCTGGAAAAAGACGGAGGCGGTTGGCAAAATGCCGGCTTTGTGCGCCTTGGCAACACCCTCCCGCAAACCTACGCCTTGCGGTTGATAAAAACCGGCAGCAATCCGAGCGTCGAGACAATTGTTCTGGACGAGAACAACCGCGCCGAGCTGAGTTTCACCATCGGCGGAGATGTAAAAAGCGTCGTGCTTGTTATTGCAGGCACCACGCCCATCACCCGGGAAAAAGCGATATACGAAGTTCAACTGGAAAAATAAAAGGCTGGCGCAAAGACCAGCCTGAACGTTTTGTAACTTAATTGTCGGGATTAAAGGTTTCCCAACGCTTCCACCATGTTTGGATAAACTGTGAAGTACTGCAGGATACCGATTAAGTCCATCGAATCCCGCACATTTTCGTTA
This sequence comes from Chloroflexota bacterium, assembly GCA_012797215.1. The sequence goes on from JAAZPN010000064.1 coordinate 13,488, forward strand.
AGCGACACCAACACAAGGTCCGCGCGCTTTTTCTTGAGTTCCTTCTGTACACGGATGATGGACCACCACCCCGCGCTGGATACGAAGTTTATCTCGGACATATCCAAAACGATATCCTTGTCAGCAGGGATGAGGTTGGTTAAAACTTTCTCTAGCTCTCCAGCAGTGGCGCTGTCATAACGCCCGACTGCTTTTACTACGACACAGCGTTTGTAATCCGTTTTTGTGAATTCCATGACATTCCTCTGATTCTGTAATAACCACGATCGACAATAAGATTATAACATCTTTAAGTACGTTTTTTTTTGTGAACCTGTATAATAGGCAGCTATGCGATACTTTATCTGGACTGAAGGCTGTCAAATGAACGCAGCCGACTCGCGCCGACTGGCGCGTTCACTTGAAAATCTGGGCTACGAACCTTGCGCGAAGATTGATGACGCGGATGTGATTGTGCTCAACACCTGCGTTGTTCGCCAGAGCGCGGAAGATAAGGCCATCGGTCGCCTAAGCTCATTAAAATCCCTCAAACGTGAGAAGCCGCAGCTTATCATCAACCTGATGGGCTGCCTGGTGGGCGTGCACGGTAACCCTGCGCTGCAAAAGCGATTCCCCTGGGTAGATGTTTTTTCTGCGCCATCCGACCCACAGCCCCTGCTGGACTTCCTCACGAATCGCCAGCAGGCTGACCAGGCTGAAAAATGGCGCCAAAATATTGACAGCATGCTGGATGATGAATTTGGGGTTGCGGTCCCGGGCGAACAGCGGGCAGTCTCCGAAAATCTGCCAGTGGTGCTTGGCTGCTCGCACGCCTGCGCATACTGCGTAATCCCCC
>JAAZPN010000065.1 GCA_012797215.1 Chloroflexota bacterium
ACATTAATCTTATTGGTATTGGCATTGTAAAACACAAAGAAATCCTCATGCCCGAGTAACTGAAGCTGTTCAAGCGCTTCTGCTTCGTCCATGGGCGTGAGGGTGAAGCTTTTGCGGCGCACAATTAGTGGCGCGGCGTCGTCCAACGGTTCTTCGATTGGCTCCTCGGCAATATCCAAATCACTTTCTGGACGGTGATCCCAACGTTTCCCCTTGAAACGTTCTATCTGACGCGTCATCTTATCCACAGTAGCGTCGATAGCGGCAAAAATGCCATCCGCGCGCTCTTCAGAACGCAGGATAAACCCCTTTCCCCGGATAGTTATCTGAGCGATGAAACGGTCTGCAGCATTTCTGGCAGTTTTTGCATACGCCAAATCCACCCGACAGTCTCCAATTTCGTTCAGAAACCTCTGCAATCTTGAAACTTTCTTTGTAGTGTAATCGTGAATTTTATCCGTGAGGTCTAAATCTTTCGTGAAAACATCGATTTTCAGTGTCATAGGCACCTCCTCTGGGTTATGAATAAATTATACCTTGTTTGAGTTCAGTTTTTCAACTGCTTCTGAAGAGTCCAATGCTTTTGCCAGGGTAATAACATGAACCTGCCCACTTCCCGCGCTTCGCAGCGCGTCCGCCGCCGCGCTGAGCGTAGCCCCGGTTGTGTATACGTCATCTACCAGTAGAATGCGTTTCCCCTGAACGGTTCGCGGATCTGCCATGAACGCACCCCGAACGTTTTCTTTCCTTTCCTGGATGTTGAGCTTAACCTGCGAGCGGGTGTCCCGGACGCGCGCCAGAGCCTTGCTTTGCAGTGGAAGGCGGAGATTAAGCGAAAGCGGAAAAGCAAGCACCGCGGCCTGGTTATATCCCCGCTCTCTTTGGCGTTTTTCACTTAATGGGACGGGTACCACCATGTCCACCTGCCAGTTCTCGGACTGCACCAGCCTGGAAAGTAATGACGCAACCGCATGGGCTAAGCCGAGGTCAGCTTTGTACTTCAAATTGATGACTATCTGCGTGATAACGCCTTCGTAAGCTGCCAGGCTGCGAATTTCCTGGTATGCCGGTGGCTGCTGGCGGCAGCGGGAACAGACTCCGCGGACTGCCATGGCACGCCCACAGTATCTACAGCCATTTCTGTTGGTAAATCTAATATGTTGGAGACATTCCGGGCAGATTTGATAAGCTTCAGCGCCACAACCCGCGCATTTCGGCGGAAATACCCAATCAATACTGTTCCAAAACGCGGAATAAACGCTTGAAAGAATGGCGTATTTGTCCGTCATTGGTTTACTTCAGGTTAGCGTTGTAAAAAAGTTGAATGGCTGGCCAGAATAAGGAAAAGAGTGTAAATAGAACCAGAAATATCAGGATCACCAGGAGGATATACTCCACTGGTCCCCATCCTTTAGGCGATTGTGAACGCATCAGTTTCTCCGAAGGCCGAGTGTTTCATAGTTTCAATTATAATTGGATTGTTCAACAGTCTTAAACCGCTATATAATCTGTTGTTTGTCAAGGCAAGTTAGAAATGTCCTAATCTCAGCAATTTAGAAATGTCCTATTGTGTTGATAAAGTA
>JAAZPN010000066.1 GCA_012797215.1 Chloroflexota bacterium
AGCCTGATAATGGCCTTCCCGATACATGCCTTCGTGGCGGAAGCCTGCTTTTTCGTATGCTTTGACGCCGCGTTTGTTATTGGCGTAAACTTGCAGCCAGATGCGATGCAGATTGAGCGTTTCAAAGCCATGGCGCAGCATCGCGCGCATTGTTTCCGTACCGTAACCCTTATTCCACCAGGTTTTCTCGCCGAGCATGATGCCGATTTCAGCGCAGCGATCAATTTCCAGGATATCAATGAATGACGTGTTGCCAATCGGAAGCCATTGCGCTTCGTCGCTTCCTGGAGCAGGAGCCAATTTCGCCTCGACCACATAAACATGTTGGGCTGCTGGCCGGGCAATCATACTTTCAAACCAATGTTCTTCCTCCGCCAAAGACATAGGCAGGCGCAGAAGCAAATGTTCGGTAATTTCCGGATCGCTGATCCAACGGACGAACATGGGAATATCCGTTCTTTCAGCAGCCCGCAGGCGTAATCTTTCACTGTAGATCGAGGGCATCAGAGCCTCCTAAGGTTCAAGTCGGTTGGGACCTCTGAACAGATAGACAGCTTCGCGGATGTTGGGCAAATCAAGCATCACCATCAGCAAACGGCTCAGGCCGAGCCCTAAACCCCCATGCGGAGGGCACCCGTAGCGGAAGTAATTCAAATAGTTTTGAATTGGGGGCAGTGTCAGACCTTTATCGAGCGCCTGGTTCTTTAGGATTTCGTAACGGTGTTCGCGTTGTGCTCCAGTGGTAATTTCCAATCCGCGCCCAAGCAGGTCAAAGCTCTTGGTAAGCGTTGGGTTGTCAGCGTAGACCATATGATAAAACGGACGCACGGTAAATGGCCAGTCTTTTACAAAGACGAAGTCATTTCCGGTTTCCTCTTTGATGTAAGCGCCCAGCGCGCGTTCGGCGCCAGGGTCCAGGTCTCCTTTGCGTTCCGGAGGAAGCTTGTAGCCCTGGTTTTTAAGGATTTGATAAGCTTCCGCCATGGTCAGGCGAGGGAACGGAACTTCCGGTACTTGCAAGTCTACGCCAAACACAGAGCTGATTGCTTCCCCGTGCTTTTCTTGCACGCGTTTATAAGTATGCGCCAGCCAACGCTCGGCGAAGGACATGACATCTTCGTGGCTTTCAATCCAGGAGATCTCAAAATCCACGCCGGTAAATTCGGTCATGTGGCGTGAAGTGAAGGATGGGTCAGCACGGAATACCGGGGCAATCTCGAAGACCTTTTCGTAACCAGCCGCCATGGCCATTTGCTTGTAAAACTGGGGCGACTGCGCCAGGTAAGCAGTGGTTTCGAAGTACTTCAGGCTGAAGAGCTCCGCGCCGCTCTCGCTGGGCGTGCCCATAATTTTCGGGGAATGCATTTCGATGAAACCGTTGTCCAGCCAGTATTCGCGCATGGCGGCTTCGAGGGTGGTTTGCACTTCAAAAATCAAGCGGTTGCGCTCACGCCGCAGGTCCAGAAAGCGCCAGTCCAGCCTATAATCCTGGTCAGGAAGGGTTTCGGCGAATGGGTCAAAAGGCAGCGGAATTTCAGCCTTGTTTTCCACTGACAGGCTCTCGAGCTGCAACTCAATCCCGCCCAACTTAACAACTTCATTTTCCACAACTTTTCCTGTGACCGTAAGCGCGGATTCCGTGCCGAGCGTTGAGATGAGCTCAGCCAGCTCCGGGTTGCCTTTTTTCCAGTGGGCAATCTGGACGAGACCTGTTCTATCGCGCAGGATGAGAAACTGCATGCTTTTCTGGTCACGCAGGGTTTGCAGCCAACCTTGCAGTTTAACCACCTCTCCCAGGTGTTTTTTCAGGTCTTTAATAGGTGTTTTTTCCATAATAACGGCTCCAATAAAACCAAATTTTCTTATTTTCGATTATACGCCAAGAGCGCGCTTGCCGCGGCACGGGGCGACATTTTTCGCTGTCTAAGTGCTTCCATAACAGACTCATACTGCCCTGGGGCTAAGTTTTGCCGCCAGTTGTTAGCAAGTTCTTCGATCACCAGCCGGTTGACCGTGTGTTGTAGCGCGGCATTCTCTTTCACATTCCAGGCGTTCGCCGCGAGCAGGTAGTCGCGGTGCTGCCGGATAACGCTTACCAGGTCAGATATTCCTTTTGAGCTTATCGCGGTTGTTTTTAAGACCGGGGGCACCCAGCCGCGCGGTTCCTCCGCTGGAGATGTAAGCAGCTCAGTTTGGGGGTGATGACCGCTGTTAATCCGGCTCGTGCCGCGGTAGCCCATTTCAATCATCGCCGTGAGATTGCGGTAGGTTTGGTCTGCCCCGGGCAAATCTGCTTTGTTCACGACGAGGATATCGGCAATTTCCAGGATGCCTGCTTTGATAGTCTGGATATCGTCCCCCATTCCCGGGGTATCCACCACAATCGTGGTATGGGCCAGATTGACGATATCCACCTCCGCTTGGCCAGCGCCGACGGTTTCGATCAGAACGTAATCGTAACCTGCCGCATCAAATACCTGGCTGAGCGCGAGGGTAGCATCTGACAGCCCACCCAGCGCGCCGCGGGTGGCCATGGACCGGATAAAGACGCCGGGGTCATTCTGCAGGTCGGGCATGCGCACGCGGTCTCCCAGGATGGCGCCGCCAGTAAATGGACTGGTCGGGTCCACAGCAATAATAGCTACCCGGGAATCCGGGACACTTAACCGCAAATGGTGCGCGAGCGCGTTTACGAGGCTGCTCTTGCCTGAGCCAGGCGCTCCGGTAATGCCTACTTTATGCGCTTTGCCGGTGAAAGGGAAAAGCGCGTCCAACGCGGTCCGGCCGCTTTCATCGTCAGCTTCCACCCGGCTTAAAACGCGAGAAAGGGCAAGTTTATCGCCCTTTCTGATTGCTTCCAATGAAAAATCTGACATGGTTCAGGCGCGGTCTGCCAGCGCCGCGCGGATATCCTGGCATACCACACGGGTATCCGTGCCAGGTCCGTAAACTTTAGTTACGCCCTTGGCTAGTAGCTCTGGGATGTCCCGTTCAGGGATAATCCCGCCAAGAAAAACAAAAACCTCATTCTGGCCATTCTCATTAAGTTTTTCGAGTACCTGAGGGACCAGAGCGTTGTGCGCTCCGGAGAGTATGGATAACCCGACCACATCCACGTCCTCCTGCAGCGCGGCTTCCGCGATCATCTGGGGGGTCTGGCGCAAGCCGGTGTAGATGACTTCCATGCCATCGTCCCTCAGCGCCCGGGCGATCACCTTCGCGCCGCGATCATGGCCGTCCAAGCCGGGTTTGGCGATGAGAACTCGTATCTTCTTTTCAGGCATCCCTTTACCTCCGCGTTGATAATGACATTATACTGCCAAAAAGGGCTGTTAACTTCATCTGTTAACAAGCCGCGCGTGCTGCGCTTTAGCCCCCGACAAACTTGGGGTCAGCGCGCACCGCCACCATTTCACCGTAGACCATTCGGTGGTAATCCTGGGTGGAATAATTAAGTTCAATGGCGGGGTCCAGGAAGCGGCTGTGGTCCAGGTCCTCCCAATAGACCTTTTTACACTCTATCACCAGTTCGGCCTCGGTAAAGCTTGGCGCGCTGACAAGCGACGAAGCCTGCGCGGTCAGCCTGGTGCGGCTGAGCTTATCTTCATCTCTGCCTGAGTGCGTGCCCAAATAGAGCACATCTTCTTTATAGGCTTCAGGAAAGGCGCAAAGCGTAAAGTCTGGCGCTTGATTGATGAAATCGAAGGTGAAACGCGTGGGTCGGACAGGCACAATCACGCAAGGTCTGCTCCACATAGAGCCAAGAAAACCCCAACCGATGACCATCGTATTGAAGCGTCCTTCCGAAAAACTGCCGCTAGCCAGAACAAGCGTCTGATATTTGATTAATTCGAATGGCTTGACAAGCAGTGCGGTTGGGGAAATGGTTTGAAGCGTCATGCGTTCCTCCGGCGTACGATAATGGAAGCAATTTTATCGTATTTGGCGGCTAAAACTATCGCTGAAGTATAATATTCGCGGAACGAGCCTTCTCTGATATGAACAAAAAAACCAAAATCAATTGGAACCTTATCATACGCTGGGCGGGAACCCTATTGTCCATCGGCATCATGGTGTATCTTTTCAGGCAGATTGGCGCAGCGGAAACCTGGGCGGCAGTTCGGAAAATCTCCGGGTGGCGCATCGCGGCAGTGTTGGGTCTGGTTTCGATTTCACGGCTTGCCACATGGGGGCGCTGGCATACCCTGCTGCAGGTGCAGGATGTGCGCGTACGTTGGCAGGACAGCCTGCGTCTGACTTATGCAGGATTGTTTGCTTCGAATGTGCTCCCGACCACCATCGGGGGGGATGTCGTGCGCCTCGCGGGGGCAGTCCGGCTTGGGATTTCAGCCTCTCTGTCTGCCGCTTCGCTCGTCGCGGACCGACTGGTGGGGATGACTGGCATGGCGCTGATGCTGCCTTTTGCCGTACCTGCGCTTGCGGCCTACTTTAAAGCCACGGCGGCGCATAGGGCCTTGCAAGGTTTAGGAGCCGCAGGCTTCTTCCCTGCTTTTACTGGCAAGGTTAAGCACGCCGTGGGCAAGGTGTTCGCGAACTTTGGCTACTGGCTAAAGCATCCTTTTATCCTGGCGCAGGCTTTGGGATATACCTTTATCCACATGCTGGCAGTATTTCTTATTGTCAAAGTGTTGGTTGAAGGCATGGGTGAGAGTATTCCTCTCACAAAAATTGCGGGCTTGTGGAGCCTTACCTACTTCATTTCCCTCATTCCTATCTCAATCAATGGACTTGGTCTTCAGGAAGTAACGATTACCAATCTCTTCTCGGTGTTAGGCGGGCTGCAGCCTTCCACCAGCATTAGCCTGGCTGTGATACTGAGGGTTATCTGGATGATAGGCAGCCTGCCAGGAGCCTTTTTCGTCAGCGGCATTCTGGGAGGCAAAAGACCTTCGGAGCCCGGAATGGAAAACAACGATGGAAACACGCAGGATTAACAGCTTCCTAAAACAATTACTTGTTGTCAGCCTGGGCTTGGCGGTAATTTTTTTGGTTGAAAACAGGGCTGAACGCGGCCGCTCCTATTGGGCTCTTGCCGCCCTACTACCTCTGCTAATTCTCCTTGTTTGGTTTGTGAACCAGTACTCCAGCAAGCATGAGACCATGCAGTTCAAGATACCCCGTTGGTTAGCTTACGCCCTGAGCGGCCTTCTGCAGTTCGGGCTTTTGATGGTCCTGGTTACGAGTAGTTTTCAGCTGGTCGATTCGACCATTGGCCGGCTTCTGCTGGCAGTTTTGGCTGCTAGCGTATCAGCGCTTTTATTTTTTGCTGCCAATTCGCCTAATTCTCCACAGCGCAACTTTTTAACTGCTTTGCTGATTTTTGGAGCGCTATACCGCGTGA
>JAAZPN010000067.1 GCA_012797215.1 Chloroflexota bacterium
AAACCCAACGAGGGTTCAAAGAAATCGCGCAAGCGCGTCGGCCGCGGCCACGCCAGCGGCTCCGGCAAAACCTCCGGCCGCGGTATTAAGGGCCAAAACTCCCGCAACGGCGGCGGCGTGCGCCTGTACCACATGGGCGGCAACCTGCCTTTCTATCGCAAGCTGCCTTTCCTGCGCGGTGAGGGCTTCAGCCCGTTGAATCGCGTCCGCTACGCGGAGGTAAACCTGGACGCGCTGCACGGCTTTGCCGCGGGCGCTGAAGTGACCCCCGAAGCGCTGGCAGCTGCCGGCCTGCTTAAGGACAAGAATAGACCGATCAAGATTCTGGGTCGGGGTGATGTTCACGTTGCCCTGAAAGTAAAAGTTCACAAAGTGACCGATGGCGCCCGCCAAAAGATTGAAGAAGCCGGCGGCAGCGTTGAATTAATCGCGATGTCTTAAGCGAAAAGGAGCAAAACCTCATGAAACGGTCGTCATGGCGCTTTCTGTGGAAATCTGAAGATATTCGCAATAAACTGTTAATCACCCTGCTGCTGCTGGCTATCTACCGCCTGGCGGCGAATATCCCCGTACCTGGCATTGACCGGGCTACAGTGGCGGCGTTGACCAATCTGAAAGGCACGCAAGGCAACCTGATCAATCTGCTGGATGTGTTGAGCGGCGGCGCTGTCTCGAATTTCTCAATCCTGGCGATGGGCGTTTATCCATACATTACCGCTCAGATTATCCTGCAGCTGCTTCAGCCGATTATCCCCGCGCTGGAAAAGAAAATGCGGGACGATCCGCGCGAAGGCCGCATCTGGATGGAAAAGTGGACAGTTATCCTTACCATCCCCATGGCGCTGCTTTCCGCTTTTGGCCAGATCAACATCTTCAATCAGATGCTCGGAAGCTCAATCATCACGAACTGGGGTTTCACAGCCGGAAAATTGATGCCTACCCTCACCGCGATCTTCGCGATGGTGGCCGGCACGATGCTAGGTGTATGGATTGGCCAGCTCATTTCGGAGTTCGGCTTGCGCAATCAGGGTCTTTCGCTGATCATTTTCAGCGGTATTGTTTCCCGCCTGCCGCAGTCCCTGCTTCAGATGATCAGCAGTAAAGAATCCTGGTGGATGATCTTCATCGTGGTCATCATCCTGGTTATCACCATCTTTGCGATTGTGTATGTCCAGCAAGGTCGCCGCAATGTGCCGGTGATGTTCCCCGGCCGGAGAATCGGCAACCGCATGTCCATGCCGGTGCGCAGCAACCTGCCGCTGATGGTGAACATGGCTGGTATGATACCGATCATTTTTGCCCAGTCATTCCTGACCTTCCCGGCGATTTTGGCCTCCTTCTTTGTAAATTCCAAGGCAGCCTGGCTTGCCAAGTCGTCGAATTGGGTGACCAATGCCTTCGGCGCGGAAGCCGCCTGGTATCCGGTGATGTTCTTTATTTTGGTGGTGCTATTCACATACTTCTATACGGATGTGATGTTCACGCAGCAGAATTACGGCGATAACCTGAAAAAACAGGGCGCTCAAATTCCGGGCGTCGTGCGCGGCAAACCTACCCAGGATTACCTGACCCGCGTGCAGCGCAGAATTACCCTGCCCGGCGCGTTCTTCCTTGGTTTTGTCGCGGTGATGCCGTATTTGTTCAGCGCAATTGTCCCGGCAGGAAGCTCAGCCACGCTGCTGCTTTCCTCCTCCGGCTTGCTGATTGTGGTTGGAACCGTACGTGAGACAGTCCAGCTGATTGAAACTGAACTGCGCATGCATGGTTATGACGACCGGCTGATTAATAACTGAGGTTGAAATGAACGAAAAGGCGACTTACATCGTCATGTTGGGACCTCCCGGGGCTGGCAAAGGCACCCAGGCAAAGGTTATCGCTGAGAAACTTGGCTTGGTGCATGTGTCCAGCGGTGATCTGTTCCGCGAAAATCTGAGCCGTGAGACCGAATTAGGCAAACTGGCGCAGACCTACATGACCAAAGGCGAATTGGTGCCGGACGACGTTACCATTGCGATGGTCAAAGAGCGCCTTTCCCGACCGGACTGCGGCCTGGGCGCGGTGCTGGATGGCTTTCCAAGAACCCCCGCGCAAGCAGAAGCTCTGAATGGCATTCTGGCGGATATGAATGGAAAAATTGATGTGGTGCCGCTAATCAGCGTACCGGATGCGGTGTTGATTGAACGTCTGAGCGGCAGATGGATGAGCACCAGCGGAAGGGTTTACCACGCGCTTTACAACCCACCCAAGGTCAAGTGGCTGGATGATGTGGACGGAAGCCCGCTTTATCAGCGCGATGATGACAAACCGGAAACGGTCCAACACCGCATTGATGTCTACAACGCCCAGACCTCACCGCTGATTGCCTTCTTTAGCCAAGCCGGCGTTTTAGCTGAAATTGACGGCACACAGGATATCGACCAAGTGACCGAAGATATTCTGACAGCGATCAACGCGGCCAGGTGATGGAAGGAAAAGTTAACATCAAATCCGCTGCCGAAATCGCGCTGATGCGCGAGGCCGGCCGGATTAATGCCGAGGCGTTGGAAGCGGCGAAGGCCGCCATCGCGCCGGGTGTTACCACGGCGGAACTGAATGAAGTGGTCGAAGCGGTTCACCGCAAGTACGGAGTGTACTCGCCCTTTAAAAATTATCCAGGACCCTATCCGTTCCCGGCCAGCATTTGCGCCAGCGTGAACGAGGAGTTGGTGCACGGTATACCGGGCAATCGCAAGCTGAAAGAAGGAGATATCATCTCCATCGATTGCGGCACGGTCTACCAGGGATTTGTTGGTGACTCAGCTTTCACGGTTGGCGTGGGAGAAATCTCCCCGCTGGCGCAGCGGTTGATTGAGGTGACTAAACAAGCCCTGGAAGCCGCTATTGCCCAGATGGTGCCCGGAAATCACCTCGGTGATATCGGCGCGGCAGTGGAAAGCCTGGCGCTCAAGCACGGCTTTCACGTAACCCATCTGTACACCGGTCACGGCGTCGGTCGGGATATGCATGAAAGCCCTCTTGTGCCGAATTACGGGCAAGCTGGGCAGGGAATGCTGCTGCGGGAAGGAATGACCCTGGCGATTGAACCGATGTTACTGGTGGGAACGCGCTACACGCGCGAGCTTAAAAACCAGTGGACGGTCATCTCGCGGGATCGTTCGCTGACTGCGCACCAGGAACACACGATTGCTATCACGGCGAACGGGCCGGAGATAATGACGCGATTATGAAAAATTTGGTCTTGCCAAGAGACTGAATAGTAGATATAATAGAATCTTTGCGGATAAGCATAAGGAGTAACTGATGAAAGTATCAGCTTCAATTAAAAAGCGCTGTGGTAAATGCAAGATCGTCAAACGGGAAGGTCGGCTTTATGTCATTTGTACCAACCCAAGACACAAACAGCGACAAGGATAAAGGAATCATACAATGGCTCGTATAGAAGGTGTTGACCTCCCGCGCAATAAGCGCATCCAGATTGGTTTGCGGTACATTTACGGCATTGGCCCAAAGACCGCTGATGAAATATTGTCGTCAACCGGCGTGGATCCAGACATCCGTGTCAAGGACTTGCCGGAGAACGAAGTTTCCAAGCTGCGCGATTACATTTCGCAAAACGTAAAAGTTGAAGGCGATTTGCGCCGCGAAGTGCAGATGAATATTAAACGTCTGGTTGAAATCGGCTGCTACCGCGGCATGCGCCACCGCCGAAATCTCCCGACCCGCGGTCAGCGCACGCGCACCAACGCCCGCACCCGCAAGGGCCCTAAGAAGACCGTTGCCGGTCGCGGCCGCCGCCGTGGAGCGACCAAGAAGTAGCATTGAACTGGCAGCCTGAGCCGGGAGAGGGGTTCCTTTCTCCCCTGCGGCTACTTCAGGCTTAGAGCGTGCCGGACAAGAAGAGATTGAGTGAGGAAGAATTATGGCTAAACAAGCACGCACAGCACGACGAACGACCAGTGCCCGCAAAGTAAAACGCCAGGTTTCGACAGCGCAGGTGCACGTCTACGCGTCCTTTAACAACACCATCGTAACGGTGACCGACCTGCAAGGGAACACCCTTTGCTGGGGCAGCTCCGGCAGCGCGGGTTTTAAAGGGTCGCGCAAGAGCACGCCTTTTGCTGCCAGAATGGCGACCGAACAAACCATTAAAACAGCCCAGACCATGGGCGTGCAGGAAGTTGAATTGTTTGTTAAGGGTCCCGGTCCCGGCCGCGAAGCCGCGATTCGTGCTGTCCAATCCCTGGGTATTAAGGTTCGCCTGATATCCGATCTGACGCCGGT
>JAAZPN010000068.1 GCA_012797215.1 Chloroflexota bacterium
GATGAGCCGGTTTCGGCACTGGATGTTTCTATTCAGGCACAGGTGTTGAACCTACTGCAAGATCTGCAGGATCAGTACGAGCTAACCTATATGTTTGTGACGCATGACTTGTCGGTGGTTCGGCACATTTCCGACGATATCAGTGTGATGTATCTGGGAGTACTGGTGGAAACCTGTGCGTCCAAGGAGTTATTCCGGCATCCGCTGCACCCCTACACACAAGCGCTCATTTCCGCAGTTCCGACGATAGATATCCACAACAAAAAACAGCGCGTCATTCTGGAAGGTGAAATCACCTCTCCGATTAATCCGAAACCAGGCTGTCGCTTTAAGAAACGCTGCATTTACCATACCGACCAATGCGACGCGCCGCAGCAGCTTGAAGAAATCCTTCCAAACCATTTTGTAGCATGCTGCCGTGTGCGAGAAATTAATCAACTTTAGGTAAAACTTGGAAATGGGCTAGTTTTTTCCTGGGCTTGAGGAGTGAACATGGCTGTCGAATCTATTAATCCGCAACTCTGCAACGGCTGCGGAATTTGTGTGTTAAGCTGCCCAGCCGACGTCTTGCGTATGGATAAAACGAAAAATAATGCCATCGTCCTTTATCCTGAGGATTGCGTGGTCTGCTGTTGGTGCGTCGCGGAATGTCCGACGGATGCGATTTCTCTCACGCCGAACCTCACTGCTCGCATATTCACCACTTGGGGGTGAGAATGGAAACCATATGGGAACAGCGACAGATAAAATGTGATGTTCTGGTTGTTGGCGGGGGAATTGCTGGGTGCTTCGCCGCAATAAAAGCTCGGGAAAAAGGCGCGTCAGTCCTGCTGATTGATAAGGGTTATGTTGGGAAATCCGGTCAATCACCTTACGCGGGCAGCTTTATGGTTTTTAATCCTGCTTGGGGGCATGACCTGCAGGCTTGGATGGATTTGGTGAACCGCACCAGCGAGTATGTGAACAATCGAGCTTGGACTGAATTGACCATCACCGGATCATATGAACGTTATCTCGATTTACTGCAGTGGGGAGTTCGGTTTGCTGGTAATTCAAAAGATGAGCCGACGCGATTTCCTGGACCTTCCGGGGTGACGGAACAATTGCGTTTTGAGGAGGACAAACACGGGGATTATGTTCAGGTCCTCAGGCGGCAAGTAAGGAAGTCTGGGGCGCAAATATTAGACCGCATCATGCTGACCGAGCTATTAAGAGCCAATAATTGCGTCGTTGGGGGTATCGGTTTATCGGTGGATGACCCGGTTCTGTATGTGTTTGCTGCAAGCGCTACGGTGTTGTGCGTAGGCGCTTGCGGGTACAAACCCGCGGCTTATCCGCCAATAGTCCAGCTGACTGGTGATGGCGAAGCTATGGCGTATCGTGCTGGCGCGGAAGTCCTCGGCAAGGAATTTGTGGATACGCATATTTCCCGAAGAGACATTCCAGTTGGGATCCCCAATATGTTGGGGCGCAAACATCCGGTGCCAGCTGCGTTGGTCGGGCTGGATGGGCCTAAACGTGGCCGAAAACTTAATAATGCAGAGGGGAATTCGCTTTCCCCGCGCCCGGATGGCAGCTCGAAGTATTCTTTCACGTACCTCGAAACAGAATTTGAGGTGCATGCCGGGCGTGCTCCAATCTACACCGATGCTCCGGATGGAGAACGGGAAATGGTTGGCGGCGCCTGCCTGGGGATGTCTTTGCGTAAAGCGGATGGGCTTTGGCCGGCTGACCTGCATGGCCGGTCGACGCTGTCCGGACTGTTTGCGGCTGGAGATGCGCTGGGAACGATGCAAAACGGTTCTGCGTATGCCTTGACCGGGTCAGCAATCGCGAATGGCGCGGTGACAGGGGCGTTGGCCGGCGCGGCAGCCGCAGAAGAAGCATTGTCCATTGGGCAGGTACATATTCCAGAGGAGGAAATTTCCCGGGCGACGCACTATGTCCGTGGGCCTATTGAGCGCAGAGGCGGTTTTAGTCCACAGTGGGTAACGCAACTTCTGCAAAATACCTTAATGCCATATTTTATCTCATACATAAAACGCGCTGATCGTCTTGAATTGGCTCTTTCTATGGTACTGTATTATCAGGAACAGCTGGCTCCCAAGATTCTTGCCCGGGACCTGCACCAGCTGCGGCTGGCACACGAGACCAGGAACATGTTATTGAGTGCTGAAATGCGTCTACGCTCCGGGCTGTTTCGAACTGAAAGCCGCGGGAACCATTTTCGTGAGGATTTTCCGAGCCGGCATGATCCCGAATGGCTGGCGTGGACCAAAATCGGGCAAAAAGATGGGAAAATGGAGCTTTCCAGGATCCGAATCCCGGGAGCATGGCATCCTGATCTCAGCATACCGTATTTTGAACGCTACCCATATCGTTTTCCCGGGGAGACAAACGCAGACTGTTAAACCGAAGATTTGTCTAAGATAACAAAGTCTCGAGAGCCTAAAACAGCTCCTGAGAGTTCATCATTGCGCATAGTTATCAGAATGTTCTCTTGCTCAGGCTCTCTGGTTGCGGGTGAAACCCTAAGTGCCTATATACCCTCGGTCCAGCGGAATAGACGCGGC
>JAAZPN010000069.1 GCA_012797215.1 Chloroflexota bacterium
GGATGGGAAAAAAGTCTCGGTCGGCAGCAGGCGCTATCTTGAAGGGCTGCAAGTGGACACGAGCAGCGCGAAAGGCACGCTGGAAGCGCTGGAATCCCAAGCACGCACAGTGGTAATGTTAGCCGCGGATGGAGAGATGCTAGGCGCGTTCGGGATTATGGACACGCTGAAGGAAAATTCGGTCAATGCGGTGGCAGAACTGCACCGATTGGGGTTGAAGGTGGCCATGCTCACCGGCGACAATGCCCAGACCGCTCGGGCTGTGGCCAGCCAGGCGGGGATTGATGAAGTCTTCGCGGACCTCCTCCCCAAGGACAAATCCGGGCAGGTGCAAGCGCTGCAGGCGGCCGGGCACAAGGTCGCGATGGTGGGCGACGGCATCAACGACGCGCCCGCGCTGGCACAGGCGGACGTAGGCATCGCTATTGGCACAGGCACCGATGTCGCCATCGCGTCCGCGCCGATCGTCTCCATCAGCGGCGATTTGCAGGCGGTTCCGCTGGCAGTGCGCCTATCCCGCAAGACGCTGAAGACCATCAGGCAGAACCTGTTCTGGGCGTTTTTCTACAACGTCATCCTGATTCCGGCCGCCGCCGCGGGATTTCTCAATCCCATGCTGGCAGCAGGGGCGATGTCCTTCAGCAGCATCTTTGTGATAACCAACAGCCTGCGCCTGAAACGCTTCAAGTAAGCCGCGTCGGCCAGCTGCTTTTCCAGCTCCGCCGCGCGCTCCTGGGCTTTCGCCAGCTCGCTCTTGTTCGCGTCTTCCGCTGCCCGCTTCTGCTGCACCAGCGTCTTCAGCTCGCCCAGATCGGCCAGCCCCACGTCCGCCAGAACGGCCTTCAGCTCGCGTTCAGCCCGCGCCTTGATCATCCGGTTCACTTCGTCCTGAGAAAACACCTGCCCGCCAGCCCCGCCGCCGTTCGCGGTCGCTTCTCCGGCCTGTTCACTGGTCTGAGGGTTTTCAGTTCCTTGATTGGCTTCTTGTTCAGCCATCTCCACATCTCCCCACCGATTAACCGCTGGTGTCGCGTATTTGAATCAAAAAAACCCGAAGCTGCAGACCTCTTTTGGGTCCACAGCTCCGGGTTAAGTGCCTCGTGAGCTATGCTTGAAAACTCAGTATTCGATTTGCATTAGTGTAGCACAAAGAATCTAAAAAAGCAAATGCAAATATGTTTGATGATACTTGCCTTCAGATTCCACACCTGCTATAATTACAGTATGGCGAAACACATTACGAAAATTGACGATCTCGAAGATAAGGTTGTCCGGGCGATCGCCAGACTGTCGTTGCAGAAATTCTACAACGGTGACGAAGCTGAACTCGTAAAGAGTTTTAATCAGCACGTCGATGACAAATCACAAGCAATTTCTATCTTTGATGAGCCTCGTCAACCTATCGAAGTGAACTTGAAATTTCCTCATCAATAATCACCATTTGCTTGACTTCTAAAGTAGAACTCATAATCTGAAAGTTCTGCCTTTGAAAATCCAACGCCGATTTTTTTGATAATATCTGACAGGAACCAGCTGGCTCCTTCTCTTTCGTTATTGTCTGCAAACCAAAACTCCATCCTTTTTGAATCGAATGTA
>JAAZPN010000070.1 GCA_012797215.1 Chloroflexota bacterium
ACCTCCTGGTCATCCATGACGATCTCGACCTTCCCTTAGGCATGTTACGCTTGCGTCCCACCGGTGGCACCTCCGGGCAGCGCGGCATGGCATCCATCATCACCCAACTGGGCACACAGGATTTCCCGCGGATGCGCCTTGGGATCGGCCGACCACCAGGGCAGATGGACCCGGTGGACTACGTGTTAAAAGATTTCTTGCCATCTGAAAACGAACTGCTGAAGATAGTTTTGCAGACAGCCATCGAAGCCAGCCAAACCTTCATCAACGAAGGTCTTACAAAAACCATGAACAAATACAATGGGGAAGTCGGCTGATCATCCGCTGCTCGCACCGCTTTCGAGTCTGACTGCGTATCAGGATTTGCTCCTTAGGCTCCAGGAAGGCGATTACACCGGCGGCAGCCTGCGCGGATTGGGATTGCCGCGTGCCGTGCGCCTGGCGCTTTTGGCTGCCTTGCACCACGACCTCGATAAGCCCATCCTCTTGCTCACAAATCGAGCGGATAGGGCACTATCGCTCTTTGACGAACTGGGATTTTGGCTGCCGGAAGGCACCAATCTCTACTTTGCTGAGCCCAATCCTTCTTTTTACGAAGATCTGCCTTGGTCCGAAGGCACACGCCACGACCGTCTGCGCGTGCTGACGGAATTCAGCCGTTATTGGTTGCCAGGCGCTGTCACCCCCCAGAGCCATTCGGTCGTGATCGCCCCCATTCGCGCAGCGATGACCCGCACCATTCCACGGCGGGACTTCCTGAAGCATACCTTGCGCATTCGCCTGGCCGAGCAGCGCGACCTGGTGGAAACCAGCGCCAATCTCGTCAGGCTGGGCTATGAATACAGCAACATCGTCGTCCGTCCGGGTCAATTCTCCCGCCGTGGCGGCATTTTGGATGCATGGTCGCATTCCAGCCCATGGCCGGTTCGAATCGAGTTTTTTGGTCCCGAGATCGACACTTTGCGGCTGTTTGACCCAACCACCCAACGTACCACTGAAAAGCTCGATCAAACAGTTCTTTTCCCGGCATCTGAAGCGCTCATTCTCAACCAGCCAGATGAGGGAGAGTTGCCCTATCAGCCGACCGAACTGCAAATCGCTGAGCTCTACCGCTTTCCATCCAGCCTGATTGACTTCCTTCCCAAGGAAGCCCTAGTCTTACTGGACGGTGAGGAATTCATTGAAGCGGCTGCCAATGATATCGAAGAAGAGTCCACTGAACGCCGGGCAAACCAAATTGCCAGCCATGCGCTGGCTGAGAATGCACCCGTTCCATATTTGACCTGGTCTGAATTAGCTGACAGCCTCAGCCAGCATCAAATGCTCGAGCTTGGTCACACGAACGCCGAAGGTGGATCCTCACTCTCCGCTGATTTTGGACCTGGTCCGCGTTTTGCCGGTCGTCTCAAAGAGTACCAGTACCACATTGAGACCCTCGATAATGAAGCCATTCCCTGGACAGTGGTATCCCGGCAAGCTGCCCGCCTGAAGCAGCTTTGGACAGAGACCCATCCTGAAGTAAACGACGAAGTTCCACAACATCATTTTATTGAGGGCTCCATCTCAGGCGGTTGGGTTCTAAAGCAAGGTGCAATCCAGCAGCACCTGCTTTCCGATAGTGAAATTTTCGGCTGGAGCCGCCCGCAACCCCGCCGGCGCCCCATGTTCAACGCCGATGTTCCTGAGACGGTCTATGCGGACCTCAAACCGGGAGACTGGGTGGTTCACGTGGATCACGGCATCGGCAAGTTCATCGGGCTCCACACCCCAAATATCGATGGTGTTCAGCGCGAATATCTTTCGATTGCGTATAAAGATAACGACGTCCTCTACGTGCCAATTCACCAGGCGGACCGCATCACCCGCTACATTGGACCCGAAAGTGGTCCTCCCAGCCTAAGCCGGCTTGGCGGCGCCGATTGGGATCTGACCAAAAGCCGTGTTCGTCATGCCGTGGTAGAAGTTGCGCAGGATCTGCTTGAGCTCTATGCCAAGCGCCAGACCGCCGAGGGATACGCCTTTGAACCGGACAACGACTGGCAAAAAGAACTGGAAGCCTCGTTTCCTTACATTGAAACCCCGGACCAGCTGCTTGCCATCCAGCAGGTCAAAGCCGACATGGAAGCCAAACGTCCGATGGACAGGTTGCTCTGCGGCGATGTGGGATATGGCAAAACCGAAGTGGCTTTGCGCGCCGCCTTCAAAGCGGTGACAAATGG
>JAAZPN010000004.1 GCA_012797215.1 Chloroflexota bacterium
ACAGCTTGACCTGGATGGATTCAAGCAGTTTGGCAGCGAATGCAAGACCTGCATGTACTGGTGGAACGAAAACGTCACGGCGGAACTGCCTGACCTGTAGAATATCACACCATCATTTCCAGGAGATGACCAAATGGTCATCTCCTGGAAATATACGCCTGAGTATAAAAGAGCCTTGACCTAGCGAGGGGCTCGCGGGGCAATTCTATCGGAAAGAACAGATGACAATCACACCCCAGGAACAAATCAATGCGGTCGAAATGCGCGATATTGTGCTGCGCTTTCCGGGCGTGCTTGCCAATGACCACGTCAACTTTACGCTCAGGCGCGGAGAGATCCACGCGCTTCTGGGCGAAAACGGCGCGGGAAAAAGCACACTGATGAATATTCTTGCCGGGCTGTATAAACCAGAATCCGGCACAATAAAAATAAATGGTGAACGCGCGGTGTTCAACTCCCCGCGGGACGCGATTAGCCGGGGCATAGGCATGGTCCATCAGCATTTTATGCTGGTGCCCACACAAACAGTCACAGAGAATATATTGTTAGGACTGGATAAGCCGGGCTTTATAATGCGTTTACCGCGCTACGACCAAAAAGTCGCTGACCTGGCTGAAAAATATGGGTTAAAAGTCCAGCCAGATGCCAAAATCTGGCAACTTTCCGTGGGAGAGCAGCAGCGAGTCGAAATCCTGAAAACCCTTTATCGCGGAGCGGAAATTTTGATTTTGGACGAACCGACAGCCGTACTGGCTCCGCAGGAAATCCAGGAACTGATGGAGACGCTGCGACTGATGGTCCAACAGGGGAAATCCATTGTGTTCATCAGCCACAAACTGAACGAAGTGAAGCAAGTGGCAGACCGGTTGACGGTATTGCGCAAGGGCAAAGTGACCGCGGACGGCATCAACCTTGAGGATGTGAATAAAGAGACTCTGGCCGAGCTGATGGTCGGTCGGAAAATAATTTTCCAACTTGACAAAAAGCCCCATACCCCGGGAGAGGTTATTTTAGAGGTGCAGAATGTTTCAGCGCTTAATAACCGCGGACTGCCGGCACTCAGGAATATTTCATTATCGCTGCGCCAGGGAGAAATTCTGGGCATCGCGGGTATCGCGGGCAACGGACAAAGCGAATTAGCCGAAGTTATCACCGGAATGCGCCCCTGCCAGGGGAAAATCCTGATTAACTGTCAGGATGTTGCTAATCAATCCCCCAAACGGGCGATTGACCAGGGTACAGCCCACATCCCGGAAGACCGCACCGGCGTGGGAACCGCGCCCGGCATGGCGCTCACTGGCAACATGATCATGAAATCTTACGATCACGCCCCAATTAGTCAGAAATGGCGCATCAGCTACACTGCCGCCCGAGAATTTGCCCGGAACCTTAAAGAAAAATACGATATTCAGGCACCCAGCCTCACCACGCAGGTCAATAAACTTTCGGGTGGAAACCTGCAGAAAGTCATTCTCGCGCGGGAAATTTCCTGCGGACCCAAGTTGATTGTGGCGGTGCAGCCAACCCGCGGGCTGGACGTTGGGGCGATCGAAAGCATCCAAAACCTGCTTCTGGAACAACGCGATAACGATGCGGCGGTGCTGCTCATTTCCGAGGAGATGGACGAACTGCTGGATCTATCAGACCGGATCGCCGTCATTTTTGAAGGCGAGCTGGTTGGCGAATTCCCAAGCACGGAGGCTGACCTGAAGACGATTGGGTTGATGATGACAGGGGAATTGAGGAGGCAGGAATGAGCGCTCCATACCGCCTGCGCATCCAAAAACGTACGGAGGAAGTCCCGCGCTGGCTGCCAATGGCTACCTCAATTGGCGCGATTGTCCTGGCATTCCTTATCAGTGGAGTGATCCTTGCAATTATCGGCGGAGATCCAATCAGAACGTTCCGCTACTTTTATAACGCGGCATTCGGCAGCTGGGGAGCGCTTTCGGATGTGGTGGTCAAAGCCACGCCGTTGCTGCTGATCGGCTTGGGGTGCGGGCTGGCATTCCGCATGCGCCTCTGGAACATTGGCGCGGAAGGCCAGTTTTACATGGGCGCGTTTTTTGCCAGTCTGGTACCTTTGGTGCCTCTGGTGGACATGCAAACGACCCCCAGGTTCGTAATCTTGGTCATGATGGCGCTGCTTGGGATGCTGGGCGGTGGGTTATACGGTTTTATCCCGGGTTGGTTGAAGGCCAAATTCCATGTGAGCGAGATCATTTCCACGCTGATGCTCAACTATGTGGCGGTTTTCTGGAATAATTACTGGATTTACAGCGAGTTCAGCGATGCCGGCTTCCAGATGACGCCAATGTTCCCAAAATCCGCCTGGCTTCCGCGCCTTGCGGACTATGCCCGAGAAGTGAAAGCTTTTTCCGGGATCACGCTGCACCTCGGAGTTGTTTTTGGCATCATTGCCGCCTTCATTATCTGGATTATCATGACCCGCAGCCGCTGGGGCTACGAAATCAATTTGATTGGCGATAACCCCCAGGCTGCCCGGTACGCAGGCATTGATATTACCCGCAATGTGATCCTGGTGTTCATGCTTTCCGGCGCGCTGGCAGGGCTGGCAGGCATGTCCGAAGTTAGCGGCGTGGTGCA
>JAAZPN010000071.1 GCA_012797215.1 Chloroflexota bacterium
ATTCCCATGTTCGTCCGTTGGATCAGCGATCCGGAAATTACCGAACATTTGCTTCTGCGCCTGCCTATGTCTTTGGCGGAGGAAGAACATTGGTTTGAAAGTATGATTGCCCGGCCAGCGGCCCAACATGTTTATGTGGTCGAGGCGAAATTGGCTCCTGCTCCAGGAAGCGACGAAGCGCAATGGCTTCCGATTGGCAACACGTCATTCATGGATATCCTGGAAATTGATCGCTGCGCTGAAATCGGCATCATGCTCGGCGAGAAAACCTGGTGGAATAAGGGTTACGGCACGGAAACCATGCGCGCGATGCTGCGTCATGGCTTTGAAACGCTCAATCTGCATCGCATCTGGCTGCAAGTTTACGCCAATAACAAACGCGGCGTCAAAGCATACGAAAAAGCAGGCTTCCGCCACGAAGGCATGTATCGGGAAGGCCATTATCAGGCTGGGAAATATCACGATGTACTCCTGATGAGCGTCCTGCGCCAGGAGTGGGATTCGCAAAACATAATGAAAGGTGAATAGTATGACATCTCCCAATATGCGGCACGATTTACTGTACGGTAACATCCGCCTGTTTGCCGGCACCTCCACCCCTGAACTCGCGCAGGAAGTTTCGGAGTATTTGAATATCCCTTTGTGTGGCAGGGATGTCATCGAATTCACCAACGAAAACCTATTTGTCAAGCTGCATTCATCGGTTCGCGGTCAGGACTGCTACATTATCCAGACGACTTCCATACCGGTGCATCGCAATCTGATGGAACTGCTCATTATGACCCAAACTTTGCGCCTGGACTCCGCCGGTAGGATTACGGTTGTGGTGCCCTACATGTGTTACGGACGCTCAGACCGCAAGGACCAACCTCGGGTACCCATCACCGCCCGCTTGGTCGCGGATATGATACAGGTGGCCGGCGCGGACCGCTACATCACAATGGACTTGCACGCCGGACAGATCCAAGGCTTTTTCTCAATTCCCGGGGACGTGCTTTCTGGCTATCACATTATCAAGCCCTATCTGATGGACTTGCTGCCAAATATGAACCGACCCGTGATGCTTACCGCGGACCTCGGTTTCGCGAAGCGCGGCCGCCGTTATGCCCAGGCTCTCAACATTCCGCTGGCCTTCATTGAAAAACGCCGCGTGGATAATGAAGAGCACTCCGAAGCGCTTTCTATTATTGGGCAGGTCTCCGGCAGAGATATCATCCTGATTGATGACGAGATCGATACCGGCGGTTCGATTTGCGAAGCTGTGCATCTGGCCAAGCAATACGGAGCCGGAGAGATTCTGGTGGTTTTTGTTCACCCGGTGCTCTCCGCGAGCGCGGTGGAAAGATTGGCAAACCTGCCGGTGAAGCAGTTCATTACCACCAACTCCATTCCAATAGCGCCCGAGAAAAAAGCTCTATTCGGAGATCGCCTGACAATTCTGAGCATCGGTCCATTAATTGGTGAAGTTATCAAGCGTGCCAATGAAGGCACCAGCGTCGGCGCGATGTTCAACGAGTAATCGTCCAGATCTGGAGTGATACACCGTGCCTGAACTGCCGGAGGTGGAAACCATTCGCCGGGGACTTCTTGCTGGGGATGCTTGTACGCCCTCCCTTATTGGGCAGCGCGTTTGTGCGGTTTCGATTCTATGGGAGAGGACCGTTGCCTACCCTTCTCTGCAGGAATTCGCGAATCTAATTCAGGGAACAGTCGTCAGCGAGATAAATCGAAAGGGTAAATTCCTGCTCATCACTGTGGATGAGCGCTTTGTCATTTTTCACCTGCGTATGAGCGGAGATCTTCGCATGCGCCGGGAGTCGGATGAGCCCTCACAACACGACCGGCTTATCCTGCACTTCTGCTCCGGCTGGAAACTCACATTTACCGACACACGCAAATTTGGCAAAGTGTGGCTGACACCAGATCCACAAACGGTGATTGGAAAACTGGGTCCTGAACCGCTGGCAGCCGAGCTTACAAATGAAATCTTCCACGAAATGCTGCTCGCGCGTTCCAGGCAGCTAAAGCCGCTTTTGATGGATCAGAGTTTTTTGGCAGGGCTGGGCAACATCTACACGGACGAATCGCTATTCACTGCTGGCTTGCACCCGCTGCGTGTCAGCAGCACGCTCACAAAGAAAGAGAGCAGCGATTTGTTAGCCGCTATTCGCCTGGTGCTGGCTAAAGGAATCCTGGAACATGGTTCCAGCATTGATTGGGTATATCGCGGCGGAAATTTCCAAAACCATTTTCAGGTCTACCAACGCGCTGGGGAATCTTGTTTACGCTGCGGTGCTCCCATTCAGAAATTCAGGGTTGGACAGCGAGGAACGCATTTCTGCCCCGTCTGCCAACCTGAAAGAGGTTGACCAAATGTATGATAAATTCGCGTCTCAATACGATTACTTTGTAAACTGGAAGTCGCGCCTGGCATTCGAGATGCCCTTCATTCAGGAGCAACTCTCGCGCCTTTCTGATGCTCCAGAGCGGTTGAAGGTGTTGGATGCTGCTTGCGGAACTGGACAACACGCAATTGCTTTAGCACGATTAGGCTACGATGTTTCCGGCGCAGACTTGTTTCCTCAGATGCTGAGTTTGGCAAACACCAACGCCCTTGCTGCGGATGTCAACATCACCTTCAAAGCCGCGGGTTTTGGCAGTATCGCCGCAGTATTCCCCGCAGAGCGCTTTCAGGCGGTTTTATGCCTGGGCAACTCTTTGCCGCACGTAAAATCAAAGACTGAACTGCAGCAAGCACTCGCAGACTTTGCCGCGGTGACAGCGCCAGGCGGATTGCTTCTACTGCAGCAGCGCAATTTTGACGCAGTCATGCGCGCTAAAAACCGCTTTATGGAACCACAAACTCACAGTACAGGGGAACAAGAACGGGTCTTTTTCCGCTTTTATGATTTCGAGCCACAAGGTCTGATTCAGTTTAACATCCTGACGCTGACCAGAAAGCCCGGAAGCTCCTGGGAAAGCGCGATGACTTCCACTACTCTTTTCCCAATTCTGCATGCTGAACTGCAAGGAGCGCTTGCAGAGGCTGGTTTTGTCGATTTGTGTTTCTATGGGAACATGAAGGGCGAGGAATTTAACCTCAGCACGAGTGGTGATTTGATTGTTGTCGCTCGGAGACAATAAAAAAAGCCGGCAAAACCGGCTTTTAAAAATCTTATTGCGCTCAGGATTTTTGCGTTTTCGTCCGCGAGGCAGAGATAGTCTTGTGGGCATTTGCTTTCCACCAGTCCACAGTTTCCTTGATTGAATCGTAAAGCCGGCGGGGTTGGTAACCCAGTTCGCGCTGTGCTTTGCGAGAGGAAATCTTGGAATTACTGCGCAAGGTTTCAATGGAATAACGCGTAAATTTGGGTTTGGTGCGCGTGATTTTGTAGAAGAATTCAGCCAAAGGAGCGACAAAAGCCGCGAGCCGAGCCGGGAATTTAATTTCCGTGGTATCAATGCCAGCCGCCTGCTGTACAAGGCTGCGCATTGTGCTGATTTGCAGTTGTTCACCCGAGAGCAGGTAGGTTTCCCCGCTTTTGCCTTTTTTTGCAGCCAGGATGTGCCCAAGCGCCACATCCCGCACATCCACAAAGTCGAACTTCCCTTGCACGGACAGGGAAGGACCTTTTTTCATCCAGGAGAGCATCATTTCGCCCAGTTCAGAGCGTTTAAAGTCATAGGGACCAATAACACCGGTCGGGCAGACTACCACGGCATCCAGACCTTGCTGCGCTGCCTGGAGCACCAGCAAGGTGGCTTCCGCTTTTGTGCGGTCGTAAGGGCCGGCAGGGTTATGCGGGTCAAAACGGAGCTTCTCATCAATCGTGACGTCCGATTTTGGTCGTTCCAAGGCGTGAATGGAACTGGTGTAAACCAATCGGCGCACACCAGACTGGCGAGAGGCATCGATTACGTTGCGCGTGCCCTCAACATTTACCTTATGCATCAAATCAATCTTGTCTTCTGTGATTGCGACCAGGGAGGCTAAATGGAAGACAAGCTCTATTCCCTGGCAGGCTTCGAGCATCCGAGGAAAATCAAGGATGTTTCCTTCGAAAACTTCCACGTCCAAATCCTCAAGTGGAGTAAGGTTTTCCCCCGGAAGGACTAACGCGCGTACTTTTTCATGGCGCGCAACTAATTCACGGACTAAAACATTGCCAAGGTGCCCAGCCGCGCCTGTAACTAATATCATTCCCTTAACTCCTTAAGCTGTTTATCACTAACTCCAAACCACTCCTCGCGAGAGCTGGCCAGTCCTGATGTTCGGGACTTAGAGCCGCTTGGAAGAGATATCCCAGCACGCACGCCAGCAAAAGGTGAGACGCGGCTGCCAGATCGAGTTCCGCGCCGACGACGTTTTCTTGCTGGGCAAGCAGCACCTTACTCTGAAGCGAATTCAACAGCATTTGTAGAGGCTGCACGCTTCGCGCCCAGACCTCGGGGGTCTTAAGAGCTTCTTTCCAGAATTCAATCATAACTGAGAAATGCTTTTCGGTGGTCTGAAAGAGCTCTACAGAGTGGTCGGTCATTGCAAGCAAGCTGGCTGGAAAGTCATTTTGCGCGCCCGTTTCGCCTTGAAGAGCGCGCTTCGTCTGGTCAATCCAACTCTCCATGAGCGTGAGAAAGAGGTTTTCTTTGGTTGAGAAATAATGATAAAAAGCGCCTTTGCTAACCCCCGCTTTCATGCATATCTCGTGAACACTGGTCGCGTCATAGCCATCTTGTGAGAACAGGCGCTCAGCGGTCTCGAGAATTTTATCCCGTGATTTCTGTGTTCTTGCCATTTCGCCACTCCCTTTCCAATTGCCTGGAGTCACAAGCCCGCGCAACAAAATTGGGGAAACTCATCTAAATAGCGGCTTGAGTTAAATCAATAAGAAGCTTAAAACCTTTGCTGGCAATATTGATTATTTTTTACAAAAATTGATAATTGGATAACTTCATTATACAGTTATTTTTTTTAAAAGGATAATTTTTGGAAGACAATATTTTGTAACCTGATCAGCTTAGCTTTTAGGTATAATGACTTAAAGGTAAAAATTGAACAAAAAGGACGCATATGAAACTCGCAATTGGTTGTGACCACTCGGGGCTCGAACTGAAAAGCGCTCTAATGAACTATCTGGACAGCCGCCTCATCCCCTACGAGGACTTTGGCACCTACTCAGCGGAAAGCTGCGACTATCCGCGCGTTGCCGAAAAAGTATGTAAGGCCATTCTCTCCGGTCAATTCGACCGAGGCATCCTTATCTGTGGAACCGGCATCGGAATGTCAATCGCGGCGAATAAATTCCCCGGCATTCGCGCGGCAGCTTGCAGCGAGCCATACTCCGCTATCCTTGCCAAAAGGCATAACAATGCCAATGTGCTCTGCGTGGGAGCAAGAGTAGTCGCCAGCGGTCTGGCTGCTCTGATTGTTGAAGGGTGGTTAAATGCCAGCTATGAAGGTGAGCGCCACCAACGCCGCCTGGATATGATTACCCGCATTGAACAGCGTAACGTCATCCCGCCGGTCATTTCCGCGCCCTGTGAAGATAGCGCTCCCGCAGCTAATTCCCAGCCAGAAGAAACAGAACCAGAAGCAGGCACATTCGCACCCTACGAGGGCACGCAGCCGCTCTAATTCAGCCTTGCATATACTTATTTCTCGCAAGTTCTTCTGGAGATACGCTATAATTTTTACTGTTGACCCAAGATTTTTTAGATTACGGAGGCTGTATGAGATACCGCATATTTGGAGAAAAACTTCCTGCTGTAACAATTGAATTTGAAGCTGGTGAAAGCATTTTCACACAGGCCGGGGGCATGACCTGGATGACCGACAACTTTACAATGGAAACCAACGTTAAAGCGGCATGATGAAAGGATTGGGCAGAATGCTCACCGGGGAATCCTTGTTCATGGCTACCTATACCGCCAATGCCCCAAAAGCTGAACTGACACTGGCATCTTCCTTCCCAGGCGCGATTCTGCCGATTGAGCTGGATGGAACCAAAACCTGGATTGCTCAGAAATCCGCTTTCTTATGCGCTACTCCCGGCGTGGAACTCTCCACGTACGTGAGCAAGTTCAAGGTCGGTTTGTTCGGTGGCGAGGGCTTCTTGCTGCAGAAATTAGCTGGCCGCGGTATTGTCTTTCTGGAAATCGACGGCAGCCTGGTTGAAAAAGATTTGCAGCCCGGTGAGCGCATCAAGGTCGACACTGGCAATGTGGCAGCGTTCGAAAGCACCGTGAAGTATGAAGTTGAAACGGTCAAAGGTTTCACGAACATCCTATTTGGCGGCGAGGGCTTGTTCCTGACTGTTCTTGAAGGACCCGGGAAAGTCTACCTGCAAACCGTGAATGTCTCTGGTTTTGCCGCGCGTCTCAAACCGTTCCTGCCTGCAAAAGGCTAACCCAAAATTCCACGATAAACAGGCTGTTCTATGAAGAACAGCCTGTTTTTATGTTTACTGGTATCTCTCTGAAACGCTGGCTTCTATCCATCCACCACTAATCCTGAGCGCATTTTTTGCATTAATCCCGGAAACGCTCAGAGGGTTTTAATCATGTATAGCTCCCCGGGCTCAAACCCACGGGCGGCATAATATTGGCGCGTGCCAACCGCGGAAATGACAGCCAGCCTGTGAAAACCATGCTCCAGCGCGACGCGTCCGGCTTCGATGAGCAGGCGCGTTCCAAGGCCAGCATGCTGCGCAGCACCAGGCATCCCCGCACCCACTTCGAGAGATTGCCCGTAAACATGCACTTCCCGGATGACCGCCGCGCCTTCCAGGTCTTCCAGCTGCAGGATATTGCCATCAAGCGGCAGAGAAAGCCTCAGAAAGCCAGCCAGTTTATCCTCTGCAGTATCAAACGAAAAGAAATATTCTGCAGTGCTTCCGGTGTTGTAAACCAGCATATTCAGGCGCAGCGCGTTCACATCCACCTTTCCGCGCCGGACTTCCCTACAGCGAATGCAATTACAGTATGCTCCTCGGCGCTCAAGCTCCCTGCCCACGTCTTGCCGCAAGCTGGTGTTGCGGTTGCCAGCCACCACATTTGGCGAAGGGATATCCCGAATGACCCGGTTTATTCGGCAGTATCGCGGCACGGTCGGTTTGACATCCGCTAAGAGCTGGATGAGTTCATCTTCCGTGTACGGTTGGTAGTCCCCACGCTCCCAGTATCGATAGAGTTCCGCGCTTCGCAGCAGCTGGCAGGGGTAGATTTTCAATTCATCGGGCTGAACGCTGCCCACTTGCCATAAACGCGAAAAGTCGACGCGGTCGCTTTCCAAAGTCGCGCCGAGCAAGTTAGGCATCCAGTGAGCGACCAGCTTGAATCCAGCGGCGCGGATTAATCGCGCGGCTTCGGCAGCCTGAGCGGCGTTGTGCCCTCTGCGATTCATCGCCAGCACCCGGTCGTCCATGCTTTGCACTCCAATTTGCAGTTTCGTCGCGCCCAGCTGGCGATTAAATATCAATTCATCGCGGGTGATTAAGTCCGGTCTGGTTTCGAGCACCAGGCCAACGCAGCGGTGCGCGGAGCTCTCGTTGCGCAGGTGCGCTCCGGTTATATCCGGGCTGGCCTGGTTATCATCAGGGTTTTCCGCGTTCAGCGCTTCAAAGCAGCGTCGCACGAACCATTCGCGATATTCGCGGGAGTAAGCGCTCCAGCTTCCGCCCAGGATAAGCAGCTCAATTTTGTCCGTTGGGTGCCCTACTTCCCGCAGCGCTTTAAGTCGAGAACTGACCTGCCTATAGGGATCAAATTGATTTTCAACCCCTCTCCGCGCGCCAGGCTCATCCGGCAGATAAGACTGCGGCATATCTATTTCCGTTGGACAAAAAATGCATTCGCCCGGACATGGGAACGGTTTGGTAAGCACCGTGATAGTGGTGACCCCCGAAAGCGTACGCACCGGCTTCATGCGGATACGCGCCAGCAGTTCCGCATCGGCAGCCCCTTCACCGCTTTTAATCAGCTCGCGGTATGCCGCGACAAGCGTATGTTTTGCCAAGAAACCCTGCCCACCCGGGAGCGGATGCCGTCGCAGCGCTTTTTGGACTTCCATTCCAGCGCGGATGTCCGCGAGTGCTGCCTTAGCCAGTTCAAGTTCCTCAGGACTGTAGCTTCTCTTTTTATGCCAATCTTCTGCGCTGTTCATAGGATTATTGTACCTGTTCCCCAGCACGATTTTCGTTCTGCCGAACCTGATATACTCTCAGCATGCATCCTGAGACCCGCGAAAAGCTGCTGGCCATCAACCGCCAATTTTACGAACGCAGTGCGTCAAGCTTTTCTCTTACCCGCAAGAAACTGCAGCCAGGCGTGAAACGCTTGCTTGCTGAAGTTCCTCCTCGAACGGACATTCTGGACCTGGGCTGTGGGAATGGTAATTTCGCCCTGGCGCTTGCCAAGACCGCTTACGCGGGCCGTTATCTGGGGATTGATGCCTCGGAAGCCTTGATAACCGACGCACGCGCTGCTTTGGCGGATGTGCCGTCGTTGGCGTCCTTCCAATTTTTCCAGGCTGACCTCACAGAGAATGAATGGGCGGCAGAACTTACTGGTCGGGTATATCCGTTGATTACCTGTTTTGCTGTTCTGCACCACATCCCGGGCTCGCTGGCTCGGGCGGATTTATTGAGATCTGTTTCTGCTTTGCTCGCTCCCGAAGGCCGTCTGCTGCTTTCGGTATGGCAGCTGTTTAATAACCCACGCCTGGAGGGACACCTGCTGCCCTGGGATTCTGTTGAGATAGATTCCGCAGACCTGGAACCGGGAGATTGCCTGATGGATTGGCGCGCGGGCGCGTGGGTAAACCAGCGCTATGTGCATGTATTTACGCCTGAAGAATTGCGCGCGCTTGGTTGGTCAGCTGGCCTGCAGCTGTGCGATGAATTCTTTTCAGATGGCAAAACCGGAAACCTGGCGCTTTATCAAATCTGGAATAAAGCAGCTTAAATCAACCTTACCCTAAAGCGACATCCAGCAGCATCATCGTGGCAAAGCCCAACATCACGCCAATGGTTGGGATGTCGGAATGGTCTGATGCGCTGTTTTTTGCTTCCGGGATGAGCTCTTCCGCGACAACATAAATCATTGCGCCGGCCGCGAATGCGAGCGCATAAGGAAGCATATTCCGCATGGAAAGGACCGCGAATGCCCCGATTACCGCGGCAATTGGCTCCACCAGTCCGGAAAGCTGCCCCCAGAAAAACGCTTTTCCACGGCTGATATCTTCCCGCCTCAGCGGCATGGAAACCGCCATACCTTCAGGAAAATTTTGAATGCCGATGCCAAGCGCGAGCGCGATGGCTGAACTGAGCGTGGCTCCATTCAGACCAGCATGCACCGCCCCAAACGCCACCCCCACGGCCAGCCCTTCCGGGATGTTGTGGAGCGTAATGGCAAAAACCAACAGCACGCTGCGCTGCCAGGAGGTTTTGATGCCTTCAGGATTTTCCTCGCCAGGGTGCAAATGCGGCAGCAATTTGTCCACCCCGTAGAGAAACCCACCACCCAGAAGAAACCCAATAACCGCCGGCATCCAAAGCGGGGTATCCAAACCCGCGGAAAGGTCAATCGCAGGAGCTAATAGCGAGAAGTAGCTGGCGGCAATCATCACCCCAGCCGCAAAACCCATCATGCCGTTCATCAACTTAACGTTGATTTCTTTGCCAAAAAAGACGCCGGCCGCGCCCGCGGCCGTCATCGCGTAGGTAAAAGCGGTCGCCAGGAGTGCCTGGAGGACTGGGTTAAGAGCAGGGAAAAAAGTGAGCATATGCCACCTTACAATGATAAGATTGAGCTGGAGCAATTGTACCTGATGAAAACCATTCCAGCGACACCGGATTTTGAATACGAACAAGCAGCAATGTTACAAAGCCAGCTGGCTGTCTGCCTGGAAGCCAGAAGTTCCTTACTAAATGACAACCGTGAAGGCGCTCTGCGGCTCTTCAATGGCTTTTACGAAGGTCTCCCTGGTCTGGTAGTGGATCTATACGGCAAGACGCTGGTCATTTCCAATCACGCCCGTGACCCGGAGGCTGTGCGTAAAGCGGCGGAGCTAGCGCTCGCTTTTTACCAGGACAAATTGCCTTCGATTTCTGCCGCGCTCCTGAAAACCCGCGCAGCGAAAGAGGTTCAGAGCCAGCGTGGAGAATTGGTTCTTGGTACGAACGCTGACAAAGAAATCACAGAAAACAAGGTCCGCTACGCGCTGAACCTGCGCCTGAACCAGGACAGCAGTTTTTACCTCGATACGCGGCTGTTAAGGCAATATTTGCGGAAGAATTCAGACGGGAAGTCCGTATTGAACTGCTTTGCCTACACGGGCGCGTTGGGCATTGCCGCGCTGGCGGGCGGCGCGCGCAATGTTCTGCAGACCGACCTGAACGCGGACGCGCTGAAGTTGGCAAGGCGTTCTTATGGGCTCAACCACTTCTCCGGAAGTATGAATCTTCTCCCGCTGGACTTTTTCAAAGCGGTGAGCCGATTCAAAACCAGTCGGATGTTATTTGACTGTGTCATCCTCGACCCGCCTCTGTTTTCCACAACGGAAGCCGGCACAGTCAGCCTGACCGAGAACTGGCTGACGCTGGTCAACAAGGTACGCCCATTGGTCGCCGATGGCGGGCTGCTGATTGCCATTAACAACGCGTTGTACCTTTCCGGCGCGGAACTTTCTGAAAGCCTGGAGAGTCTCACGCGGTCTGGATATGTTGAGATTGAAACCCGCATCCCGGTGCCGGAAGACATCACTGGCTACTCCGCGACCATTAGAGACAAACCACCCGCCTCACCTGCGCCCTACAATCACCCCACCAAAATCACGGTTCTCCGCATTCACCGTAAGGACGGCGCAAAAGCGAACACCTGATCCGCGTATAGGCAGACTGCCGAAATAACATAATTGCGGATAATCCGATGTGCAGCCTGATAGGAGTGGAAATGCGATACTCAGCTCCCGTTAACCCAAATTGGATTTGACAAGTGTTTTTCCTTATGCTAAAATCTCAACCACTTGAAGCCAGAAGGCTGAAAAGAAGGCAAGCGCGGGTGTAGTTCAATTGGTAGAACGTCTCCTTGCCAAGGAGAAGGTCGTGGGTCCGAGTCCCATCGCCCGCTTGTTCGGAGAAACTGATATAATAGCTATATCAGTTTTTTATTAAGGCGACGTGGCCAAGTGGCAAGGCAAGAGTCTGCAAAACTCTCATCATGGGTTCAAATCCCATCGTCGCCTCTTTTTTACGCCAGTTTTCTCCGGTTCACCGCAAGTTTTCCCACCGCGTTTTTAACTCCCCCTCACTTTTAACAATTTTGCTCAGTTATCACGGCCAGGCCTATTCAGTTATTCCCGCGCCGCTTCTAACATTTCCCCCAGTTCCCCCAGGTTCTCGCAAACGTAATCCGGCTGATAGGCAGAACCCGCCAAATCCTCCAGCTTCGTTTCTCCGCTGAGCACTAACACGGTCGTCACCCCGGCAGTCGTTCCCAATGCGATATCGGTGTACAGCCTGTCCCCGACCATCACCAGGCTTTCAGGCTTAAGCTTCAGCATCCCGGCCAGTTGCTCTATCAAGTTCCGGTCGGGTTTGCCAAAAATCTTGTCTGGCCAGCGCCCGGTCGATTTTTCCACCATCGCCATCATCGCACCGATATCCGGGATGGGTCCTTCTGGTGTCGGGCAGTTCACATCCGGGTGCGTCGCCAGGTAGGGCAGCCCCTGCCGCACAAACCCACACAAGCGCGTAAGCTTTTCGTAAGTCAGTTCTGTGTCGTACCCCAACACGACCACAGCCGGCTGCTGGTCATCCAGGCGAATGCCCGCGGCGCGGAAATCTTCTTGCAGGCTGCGGGTGCCAATCAGGCAAACGCCTTCCCCCGCGAAATGCTGGCACAGATAACGCGCTGTCGCGTCCCCCGAAGTGAATACGCGCGCGTCTGCTTCCTGAACGCCAAGGGCAATCAGCTTTCTGAAGTAATCCGCCCTGCTCCGTGAGGAATTGTTAGTCAGGAAATAGAACGGCGTCCGCAAGTCGTTTAGAAGAGCCAGAAATTCCAACGCGCCAGGCAGCAGTTGGTCCCCCAAAAAGAAGGTGCCGTCCATATCCAAAATAAAGCCTCGCGCGTCTTGAAGTAATCTCATGTATAAACTCGCTGTTTGTAAATTATTACCACATGACTACAATCTTACTTACAACAAAAAAGAAAGCAGGTAATATGTCCAGCAAGACTTATTTTATCCCGAACATTCA
>JAAZPN010000005.1 GCA_012797215.1 Chloroflexota bacterium
AACCTAAAATCAATAGCAATCGGGAATTGCCTGAAAAACCTCACTATTTTCCCCTGAGAAATCAACAATCGTGGAGATAGTTGCCCTGAAAAACTGTTTCCACCCAAGGAATGAAAACCCGCCGATTTGTTACCGTTTTGTAACCGCCCTGTAATCCCCTTGTGTTAATAATTGGTTATCAAATATTAATTTGGGATATTCCCACGTACTAAAGGAGAACAGCATGCGTTTAAAGGATAAGGTTTGTATCGTAACCGGCGGCGCCGCAGGGATTGGAAAAGCCACCGCGCTCAAGTTTGCTCAGGAAGGCGCGAAAGTTGTTATTTGTGATGTGAACGAAAAAGCCGGCAGCGCGTTCGTCAAGGAGCTTGGAGAAGGCGCCAGCTTTTACAAAGTGAATGTCACCAACCGGCAGGAAGTGCAAGCCTGGATTGACGACGTGGCGGCAAAATACGGGCGCATTGACGTTTTGGTGAACAACGCTGGCATCACCCGCGACGCGCAGTTTGTCAAGTTTAAGGAAGGCGAGCTGGTCGGGCAGATGAGCGAAGAAGCCTTTGATATGGTTATCGCCGTCAACCTAAAGGGCGTCTTCCACTGCACGCAGGCCGTCGCGCCTTATATGATCAAGGGTGGGGGCGGTTCCATCATCAGCGCTTCTTCAGTCGTGGGCATTTACGGCAACTTTGGCCAGACCAACTATGCCGCTACCAAGTTTGGCGTGATTGGCATGACCAAGACCTGGGCGCGCGAGCTGGGCAAGTACAAAATCCGCGTGAACGCGGTCTGCCCGGGCTTCATCCTCACCGATATGGTCCTGAAGATGCCAGAGAACGTATTGGCAGCCATGGCAGCCAAATCTCCGCTTGGCCGTTTGGGCACCCCCGAAGAAATCGCTGATACCTACCTGTGGCTGGCAAGCGACGAGTCCTCCTATGTGCACGGCACTGCCATCAGCGTGGACGGCGGAGTCATTCCCTAAGCCGTTGGCTGAAAGAAACAGGTGAAAAACATGGCACGCTACGCGACAATTCTCGGCACAGGGCACTACCTCCCTGAAAATGAAATCACGAACGCTACCTTCGCGGAGTGGATGGGCGCGCTCAGCCCCAAACTTGCGGAAGTGGTTGGCAAATTTGAGGCCAGCAGCGGCATTAAAACCCGTTTCTACGCCCCTGATGACTGGGCAACCTCCGACCTGGCCGTGGAAGCTGGCAAGAAAGCGCTTGAGGATGCCGGCATCACCCCTGACCAGGTTGACCTGGTGATCCTTGGCACCGACAGCCCGGATTACATCACCCCGGCCACTTCAGTTGTCGTCCAGCATAAGCTGGGCTGCGTGAATGCGGGCACCTGGGATGTGGGCTGCGCTTGCGCATCATTCCCGACCGCGCTGGCGCAGGCGGCTGGAATGATTGCTACCAACCCCAACCTGAAGTACATCCTGGTGATTGGCTCCTACATGATGCACAAGCTCGCCGACGTCAAACACGACATCACCGCCTTCTTCTACGGCGATGGGGCTGGCGCGGCGGTGGTCGGCGTTTCGGACAAGCCCGGCTTCGTCTCCTGCTCTATCAAGGCGGACGGCTCTTACCACAAGCATTGGGGCATCTACTCCGGCGGCACCTACGAGCCTGCCACAGTGGAAAGCGTGGAAGCCGGACGCACCAAGGTGAAACTGGTGACGCCCTTCCCACCCACGGTCAACCACGAAGGCTGGCCGGCGCGCGCGCGCGAATGCGCCGCAAACGGTGGTTTCAAGATTGAGGATGTCGATTTTGTCATTTTTACCCAGGTGAATGTGAACAGCATCAAACTGGTGATGGAGAACCTTGGTCTGCCGATTGAAAGAGCGCATTGGGTCATGGACAAATGGGGCTACACTGGCTCTGCTTGCCTGCCAATTGCCTTCGACGATGCCCGCAAGCTGGGCAAGATTAAATCCGGCGATTTGGTTCTCTTTGTAGGCTCCGGCGTGGGATACAACCAGGCCGCCACAGCCTATATCATGCCCTGATTGACAGAGGAGTTATGGCTGCCTTAGACGAATACAACGCCAAAAAAGTCAGTCTGGAAGAGGCTGTTTCCAGAATTCAGTCTCACCAGACGGTCTGCGTGGCCATGGCTGGCGCTGAACCGCCTGGTTTACTGGAGGAGCTTGGAAAGCAAGCTGCGCGCCTGGAAGATGTAACCACCTGGACCTGCCTGCCCATGCGTCAATACGACGCCTTCATGAAGCCGGAGATGGAAGGTCGCATCTTTAACGAGAATTGGTTCTACGGCGCGCCTGACCGTAAAGCGCACCCAGAAGGACGCGTGTCGTACACGCCGAACAACCTGCATTCCGCCGCGGTGGACAAACTGCATGCCACCAAAAGCCATGTGGACGTTTTCATCGGCACCGCGACCCCGCCCAATGCCCAAGGTTACCTTTCGCTTTCGCTGGGCAACGTGTACGAAAAGGACATGGTTGAGGTTGCCGACCTGGTCATCCTTGAGATTAACGAAAACATGCCCTGGACCCACGGCGATACGCTGGTGCACATCTCCGATGTGGATTTGGTGGTGGAAAACAACGCGCCGCTCCCGATGCTAATTAATGAGGAACCCACTGAAATTGAGCGTCTCATCGGCGGTCATATCGCCGAGCTCATTGAGGACGGCGCCACACTGCAGCTTGGCATTGGCGGCATCCCGAACGCGATTGCTTCTTTTCTTGGTTCCCGCAAGGACCTTGGGCTGCACACGGAAATGTTCGTAGACGGCATGGTGGAACTTTTCCAGGCTGGCATCGTCACCAACAGTCGGAAAACCCTGCACCCCGGCAAGATGGTTGCCACCTTCGCGCTGGGCAGTCAAAAG
>JAAZPN010000006.1 GCA_012797215.1 Chloroflexota bacterium
AACCGGAATTTTCTTTTTTAAATAGCGGAAAAGGCGGGCGAAGAACAGTTCCTTCCGCTGGCTGCTGTACGAGATACCCTCCCACGGGTCCTGGTCAGTGAGTTTATGAAAAACATAATGGGTTATTAATTTGACCGTCGCGAAGACTGGAGCGGCCAGGATGATGCCTATCACGCCCAGCAGCTGCGAGCCAATCAGCGCGGTGATGAGCACCGCGGCGGGATGCACTTTGAGGGCGTTGCCCATCACCTTGGGGGTCATAAAATTATCGAGGATGTTATCCACGACCAGCGCGATACACACCACAATCGCGGCGTAAACCACGGGCAGCACGCCAAACGGCGTCGGGCGGGTGATTAACGCGACAACCGCAAAAGTCAGCCAGCTGACCCAGGCGCCGATGTACGGGATAAAGCGCCCCAGGCCGGCAATCAATGCCAGGCCGAGAGCGTAGGGCATGCGCAGCCCGCTTAACAGGACGGCATAAATCAATATCGCGGTCCCAACAACCAGAAATTCACCGCGGATAAAGGCGTTCCAGATATTGTTGACTTCCTTGCCCATGCGCTGGATGTCTTTTTCGTACCCAGGCAAAGTAAAGCTGATTTTTTGCTTCTTGACGCCGTCCGTTTCAGAGGTGAAGAAGTAAGAAATCAGGTACATCATAAAGGAACGAAACACCAGATTCGCGCCGCCGGAAAGAACCTTGCCTATCAGGCTGCCTGCTTCTCCGAGGATGGGCTGCACCCGTTCCACCAGCAGGTCGCTCAGGTAAGTGGCCGTAAGTTCCGGCACGAAAAAACTGAAAGGCCCTACCACTACTTCCTGATTCGAAAGATGCTCCAGATTGCTCACCAGGCCAGTCAGTGCCCCGCTCAACAGGTTGATCAGGTTCTGCAGCTGCCCAAAGAGCGTGATGCCGCTCCAGGTAAGCAAGCCCAACATAATCAGGGCCATCAACACATACACCAGCGTGGTTGCCAGCCGCCAGCTTAATTTGAGCCGTTTTTGGATGACGGTAATAATCGGCGTAAACAAAAAAACAATCAGCAGAGCAGTCAGAATCAGGCTGAGGTAATTCTGAAACTTAATCACGAGCCCGAAAATAAGCAAAATCGCGGCAAAACTAACCGCGAGTTTGGTGTTCTTAGTCCAACGTGGTGAAACCGTCTTTTCTGGCGCGGCAGGCTCGTTCTCTTTCACTGGTTCAGGAGGAATTACTGCAGGCATGCCATAATTTTAACTGGAATCCTGGTAATATGCAAAAGCGCGGACAAGCTCCTGAATAGCAGATTGAGGGTAAAATTCAGGCATTCTGATATAAAGGGTGATGGGATGAAATATCGGCAGTTCGGAAAATTGGATTGGCAGCCTTCGGCGCTCGGCTTTGGCTGCATGCGCTTCCCGGTTGTTGGCGGTGATAACGGCGTCATTGATGAAGAGCTGGCTGCGCCCATGCTCCGCCGCGCCATCGATGCCGGCGTGAATTACCTTGATACAGCCTGGGCATATCACCGCGAACAGGACGAGATTTTCCTCGGCAAGGTGTTGGCGGGCGGTTACCGGCAAAAGGTGCGTCTCGCCACCAAGATGCCTTCCTGGCTGGTGAATACCCGTGAGGATTTGGACCGTTTTCTGGACGCGCAGCTGGAACGGCTGCAAACGGATTTTATCGATTTCTACCTGCTGCACACCCTCAACGCCCGCTTGTGGGAAAACTACAAGAGATTGAACGTATTTGAATGGGCGGAACGCAAGATGGCGGAAGGCAAATTCGGCTACCTGGGTTTCTCTTTCCACGATTCTTACGATGTTTTCGAAGATATCCTGACCAGCTACGACAATTGGACCTTTTGCCAGATCCAATACAACTATATGGACATCAACTATCAAGCCGGTCAGAAAGGCCTGCACGCAGCCGCGGACAAAGGCCTGGCGGTGGTGGTGATGGAGCCGCTGCGCGGCGGCAGGCTTGCCAAAAATCCCCCACCCTCTTCGGTTGCGGAAATCTTCGCGCGTTCGCATCGAGACTGGACGCCGGCGAACTGGGCCTTGCAGTGGGTCTGGAACCAACCCGAGGTCTCGCTGCTGCTTTCCGGGATGAGCACCATGGAACAGGTCGAGCAAAATCTGGTCAGCGCGGAGCAATCTGCCCCAGGCAGCCTGACAGCTGAAGATCTGGCATTGATAGAACATGCGCGCCAGGCCAGGGAATCCCTGGCGCCTATCCCTTGCACGCACTGCGAATACTGCCTGCCCTGCCCAAGCGATGTAGCGATACCGTCGGTGTTCGAGCTTTATAACGAAGCCCTTATGTACGATGAGCCCCGCCGCGGTCAAAACGCGTACAAGTATGATATTAAGGATGAGAACAAAGCAGACCGCTGCGTGGAATGCGGAACCTGCGAATCCTTGTGCCCACAGCAGATTGAAATCATCTCATGGCTGAAGAAAGCCCACGCCTACCTGACCCCCAGCGGGAGTTAATCACGCCGGAAGGATTTACTCCTGCCGCAGATGCCGAGCGCCGGCAAAGCAAGCAGCGCGCGTGGTTCTGGCTGCTGCTGGTTACTGCCGCGCTGCTTGGCGTCATTTTATTCCTGCTCCCGCCAGCAGGCTTCTGGTCCAAACTCAGTGCGATTGGTTATTCTGTTTGCCACCAAATCCCCGAACGCTCGTTTTTCGCGCATGAGCATCAATTCCCGCTCTGCGCGCGCTGCACTGGCATGTACCTGGGCGCGCTGCTTACCCTTCTGGTTCAACTTGTTCGCGGCAGGCAAAGCAAATTCCCGCCGCTCGCGGTGATTATCGCCCTGGGCGCGCTCTTCTTAATCTTCGCCGCGGATGGCATAAACTCTTTCGCGGGGGCGTTTCTTCCCTTCCCGCTGCTCTACCAGACCACCAATCTTCTCCGCCTTGCCACCGGCTTCGGCGCTGGAATCTGCATCGGAGCAGTATTGGCGCCGCTCTTTCACCAAACTGTCTGGTCTGACCCCATACCCACGGCGTTCCTGGGCAATCTTCCACGCTTATTTGCGCTAATTGGCGCAGCAGGGCTGCTCGGCTGGGCGGTTTATTCGGGTTCGGATTGGCTCAAAATCCCCTTGGCAGTTCTTTCCGCGTTTTCCGTGATTCTCGTGCTCACGCTGGCGCATACCATCCTGGCGGTTATTCTGTTGAACCGCGCGAACCAATACCACCGCTGGCAGGAATTGCGCCTGCCTTTGGCAATCGGCTTATGCGCCGCGCTGGCGCAAATTGTGCTGCTGGATTTACTGCGTTTGTGGCTGACCGGAACCTGGGCTGCCTTAAACCTCTGATTATCTACTGCTTGATTTCCCAATATGGCTATAATGAAGGTGAATGTCAAGGCAACTTAGTAGGAATAGCGAGAAATGGGAAACGTAATTACAGGTATTTTGGGAGCCTTTGGGCTCTCCGCGTCAGCTGGTCTGAACGCGTATATTCCACTATTAGTGGTTTCACTGCTGGCGAAGTTCACCAATCTGATCACGCTCAGCAAACCGTGGGACGCGCTCACCAGTTGGTGGACGATCGGCGTCCTGGCGGTGCTCGTTATTGTCGAAGGAGTCGCGGACAAAGTGCCCGCGGTAGATCACGTCAATGATGCCATCCAAACTTTCATCCGCCCAACCGCTGGCGCGATAGTTTTTGCCGCCAGCGCGGGCAATGTCACGGAAGTCAGCCCGGTGCTCTCGCTCATCTGCGGCCTCTTAGTGGCTGGGACGGTGCACACTGTCAAATCTGTCGCGGTGCGGCCGCTCATCACAGCAACCACAGCTGGCGTTGGCGATCCGGTGGTTAGCACGGCGGAGGACATCGCCGCGACAGTGATATCAGTGCTCTCGATAGCGCTGCCAATCCTCATGCTGGTTGTGCTGGTTCTTCTCATTTGGGCTCTAATTGCCCTCATTTGCAAGCTGCGCAAACCCGCGCAGGAAATGTATCAAGAGTAAGGTAAACGAAAGGACATACCATGACTACAAACACTCAAAATCAACTGCCCATCACAACGTCCCCCTGGTCAATCGTCAGCCTGATCAGCGGCATCTCGAGCTATCTTGTATTGCCCTTCCTGGGCGGCATTATCGCGCTTATCACAGGCTACGTCGCCAGGCGGGAAATCAAAAGCAGCAACGGCGCGCTCAGCGGCAGCGGCATGGCAACTGCCGGTCTTTGGCTGGGATGGATCAACATCATCCTGTGCGTGCTGGCGATTCTGCTCGTCATCCTGCTGGTACTCGGGATTATTGGCGGCTTTGCCGGCATTGGTCCCCTTTCCGACTGGATCAACAGCTTTGGTTACTAATCAGCTGCGGCAGTTCAAAGCCTGAATCTTGCTGGGTTCGCTTATCAACAGCCTTCCTGAAAAGGAAGGCTGTTCTTCTTGAACAGCTGAATCACTTCTTGCAGCGCGCGCCAACACGCAGCTCGTATCCGCCAGTCAAGCGCCAACTCAGCAAACTCATCCTGGTCCAAAAGCTCCATGCCCCCATCGGGATAAACCAGCAAATCCAACGCGAGATCCGACCAACGGATTTTGTTTTCAGTAAAAATGGCTGGCAGGCAAATATTGCAGTACCAAGCCTTCACCTGCCCGCTGTCTTGCTCGTATACCTGCAGCAAGTTGTACCATTGCCGCTCTGAGTACCATTCCAGGGCATGGTCACCGCGCCGGAAATGCAGTTTTCCAACAGCCACGCTCTCAATGTTGAAGACCCCCTCTACCAGGCGCGCTCCGTCCCGCTCCCAAATCAAGCGGGCAGGATAAGCGAAGATTAATTCGCCATCCGCGCCCAGCTTGGAAACTTCCACCATTCGGTTCTCAGGCATTATTCTCCCTTTAGGCAGCTGACGCGTTCGGGTGGGAAGGCCACTGTCACATCCGAGCCTGGTGCCAGCGCGGTATCAGTCTGGATATCGAGAGCAAATTCCCCTATCCGCAATACTGAGTGATAGGTTTCCCCCATGAAGAGGGAGTCCTGCACGCGCGCGGAAAACTGGTTCGCACCCTCCGGCTGACCTCGCAGCAGCAGGGCATCCTGCGGGCGAAGCAGAAGTTTCGCACCAGCGCCTACCTGCCAATCGCGCTCGCAGGCAGCAGCCTGAAACATACCAACCGCAGTCTGCACGATTAATGGCTCTGATGCGACCACGCTGCCGGAAAGCAAGGTTCCCAGCCCCAAAAAGCCCGCTGCCCAGGCGTTGACTGGCTGCCGGAACAGCTCCGCCGTGCTGCCTGCCTGGACAATTCGGCCCTTGTGGAGCAGCATCAAGGTGTCGGCCAGTCCAAAAGCTTCTTCCCGGTCGTGCGTCACATAAATGGCTGGTTTCTCGCTTTCATGCAAAATTCGGCGCAGTTCCCCAATCAACTGGATTCTTAAAGCGTGGTCCAACGCGCCCAGAGGTTCATCCAGCATCAAGAGGCGCGGGTTTGGCGCCAGCGCGCGGGCGAGCGCCACGCGCTGTTGTTCTCCGCCCGATAGTTCGGTAACGGCTCTTTTGGCAAAATCATCCATCCGGATGAGCCCCAAGGCAGCGCCAGTACGCGCCGCTATTTCCGGCCGTGGCAGTCCCTGCATGCGCAGCCCAAAGGCCACGTTTTCTTCGACCGTGCGGTGTGGAAACAAGGCGTAGTCCTGGAACATCAATCCAAAACCGCGTTTATGCGCCGGAACAGAGCTGATTTCCTCGCCATTCCACCAAATCGAGCCGCTCTCGGCTGTTTCCAACCCCGCGATGACGCGCAGGAGCGTGCTTTTGCCGCTGCCAGACTCACCCAAAAGACAGACCGTCTCCCCGGCTTGCACCGTAAAAGAGATGCCTTCCAAAAGCGGCTTACCTTCATAATTTTTGTAGATATCCCTGATTTCCAACATCAGAACAACTCCTCGCCTGGCAATCTCGCTTTTTCAATGACCAGGCTGCCGGCAGCGCATACCAGCAGCAGGATAGTAGACATCGCCAGAGCTTGCCCATAATTCAATGCTCCGGGTTGAGAGATATAGCGGTAAATCGCGACTGGGATGGTTGGGTTCTGTCCGGTGCTTAAAAAGCTTGAAGCGCCAAACTCTCCGAGTGAAATTGTGAACGCGAACACCATGCTCACCAGCAATGGGCGCAGTAGCAAAGGCAAATCCACTTCGCGGAAAACCCGCATCCAGCCCGCCCCAAGCGTGCCAGCTGCCTGACGCAGTGTATCCGGTATTGCGCGCAGGGCCGGCAGAAGCGTGCGCACCACCAAAGGGAGCGCTACCAGCGCGTGCGCAAAGGGAATTAGCAGCGGAAAGCTGAGCGCGTCCCAAGGCGCGCGGCGGAACACAATCACGAACCCTAGCCCCAAAGTGACCGCGCTGGCTCCCAAAGGCAAAATCAGCACAGGCTCCAACCAACGGCTCACGCGCCCGGAATACCGCAGCGCGTAGCTTGCCAACAGCCCCAATACATTGGCTATCAGCATAGCTGCTCCGGCATAAAGCACTGAGTTGCGCACAGCCAGGGCGGGCGGGACGTAGAAAATTGAGCCGGTTGTATCGCGAAAAAGCTCGCGGTAATAACGCAAGGTGAATCCAGTCTGCGCTTCGCCCCGCGCGCCGCGATCTGCCTCCAGGCTCACCACGCTGCGGGTCACCAGGCTGAGCAAAGGGAGCAGGATTAACGCGATTAACAAAACAGCCGTTAGAAGCACAAAAAGTTTCTCGTTTCGTGTCTGAGGACGGCGCAGAT
The DNA here is from genome assembly GCA_012797215.1 of Chloroflexota bacterium. The sequence continues at coordinate 6,748 of JAAZPN010000006.1, forward strand.
TAGCCCTTTCCGCGCTGAGGGCAGCCTTGCCATAGCGCGGCAGGCTGACGCGGTTGTGCAGCCAGGCTATCAAAAGCGTGAAAGCAAGCTGTACCAACGAAAGCATGCCCGCCAAGGGCAGGTTGAACAGGTAGAGTGCCTGGGTGTAAATTTCCACTTCCAGCGTGGCAAAGCGCGGCCCGCCAAGCATCAGCACCACCCCAAAGCTGGTGAAGTCAAACAGGAACACCAACAGGCTCGCTCCGGCTATCGCGGGGAGCAGCAGCGGGAAGATAACTTCCCAAAAGACCCGCCAGGGGTTGGCGCCTAACATCTGTGCTGCCTGGGTCAGCTTGCGGTCCAGGCGGCTCCAGGCGCCGCCAACAATCCGGATAATTACAGAGCTGTTGTAAAACACATGCGCGAGCAGGATGGCGGGAAGACTATTAAGCAACCTGATAGGCGGCTCTGATAAATGGAAAAGCGCCATCAGACCAACATTTAGCCAGCCGCGCGGACCTAACAGGCTGTTGAAGCAAACTGCCACAACAACAGTGGGGAGAATGAACGGCAGCAGCGCGATAATCCGCAAAAATTTGCGCCCTGTAAACTCGAAATGGGAAAAGAGGTATGCCGCGGGCAGACCGACAACCAGCGTGAGCAGCGTGGAGAGCGCCGCCTGCCAGAACGTGAAAACAAAGGTGTCCGCGACCAGCCCAAGCGGAAAGCTCTGCCCTCCGCTTTCAGCCTGCATGGAAAAAGCCAATCGCAGGATAGCCGCTAGCGGCTGGTAGAAAAACACCAGCAAAAACGCCGCTGGCAGCAGCCAGAGCAGGAACTTCCACCAACGCGCGCCGGGCATACCCTTCATTTAGTTCATTTCAACATCAAGTCTGTCCAGGCGCGCACCCACTCGTCCCGCTTCGCGGCGATGAGCTGCGGGTCCAGGCTGGCAGATTGGGCAGGAATTCCGCTGGCTCGGGCGAAGTCTTCCGGCAGCGCGGCATCCGGCAGCACCGGAAAGACAAACATCTGCAGCGGCACGTCTTCCTGGAATGGCTTGCTCAGCAGAAAATCAATGAATTTTTCAGCCAGGTCGCGCCTGGGCGTGCCTTTTAGAATGCCGGCAAACTCAATCTGCCGCCAACAGGTCCCTTCCGCCACAATGGAGCCGGTCGGAGACTCCTCGAGCGGCGTCTCGGCATAAATCAGCTCGGCGGCCGGGCTGGACGCATAAGAGACGACCATTGGCTGGCCTCCCCTGCCAGAGGAGCCGGAAAAATTGGTGTAATAGGCGCTTTCCCAATCCGATACGATTACCACGCCGTTGTCTTTTAGCGCTTGCCACCAACGCTGCCAGCCAGTCTCGCCAAATTCTGCCACACTTGCCAGGAAAAACGAAAGCCCCGGTGAGGATGTGGCCGGATTCTCGACCACCAGAAGACCCTTGTAGATGGGCTTGGTCAATTCCTCCAAAGACTGCGGCAGCGGCAAGCCTTTGCTGGCAAACCAGGCTTTGTCGTAGTTTATGCACACGTCGCCGTAGTTGATGGGAAGCGCCCGGTTTTCGGGGTCAAGCTTAAATTCCGGTGAAATTTTTGCCAGCGCAGGAGCATCATAAGCGTCAAAAAGCGCATTATCCAGCGCGCGTGAGAGGAAAGTGTTATCCAGCCCGTAAAACACATCGGCTTCCGGAGCGCCAGAGAGACTGGTGAGTATCAGCCGGTTCAAAGCCGCCCCGGCATCTCCGCCTTTGATGAAGTTTACTTTCACCTGGTTTTCAGCCTCAAATTGCGCTACGAGTTCCGCGCTGACGGCAAACGAATCGTGCGTCATCACGGTTAGCTGACTGATTTGCTTGCCGGGTGTTTGCCCTGCGCAGGCCGTAAGGTAAAGCAGCAGCAGCGCCGCGCTTATAAATTTCTTTAGAGTCATGGTTTTTCCTCCTGGATGGGTAATTCCCGCTTTTGATGGATCACAAGGAGCGCGCCGACTTCAAGAGAAACGGTAAACTCGTCCCCTACGCACACATTGCTGATGCCGCGGGTTTGCCAGGGCAGCAGTGTTTCTTGCTTAAGTGGGTAAGCCAGGCCATCTGTCAGAATGCCCCGCGCTTCACCATGCCAGGGCAGCAGCGATACAAGATCCCCAGGTTGGCAGGCAAGCTTAAGCTCTGCCCGTGTCAAGAACACTTTGGTAAAACCATCGTCAAAGCGCAGCGCCGCGCCTTGCATGTCTGGTCGGGAGAGGAGCGCCAAATTACCCAGGCTGTGATCCAGCCGTCCGCCCAGACCACAGGCAATGATGATATCGCGAAACCCCCGCGCGAGCGCTAAGTCCACAGCCAGCTCCAGGTCGGTCTGGTCTTTTTGGCTCGGGTAACGCAGGATTTCCACCCCTTTCATCTGGCAGCGCGCTAATTCATCCTCGCTAATGGAGTCAAAGTCCCCCAGCACAAGGTTCGGTTTCAATCCAAGCGCAAAAAGGTAGCGCAGTCCGCCGTCCACCGCGATGAAGTAATCATCCGGCAGCAGCTTCAGCCGGCGTGGGTCGCGGGCTTCACCATTGACAAACAATACCGCTCTTGGGCGCGTACTCATCAAAAAACACCCTTCCGCCTGGGAGGGTGTCTGAAACGCTCTCAATCCCTCCGCCGGCATTATCCGGATCAGGTTCTGCGGGTCAGAAGCTGACTGCTTCCCTCTCAGCCTGAAAAACAGGCTCCCCGTGTGCTTACACGAATAGTTTACCACTTAATTCTGCCTGGAGGTTTCGTGTATCGACCCTTGGGGCGGCCTTGAGAGGCAGGCGCGGGCATACCAGCCTGTTTCTTGATATAATCCCCCAGCAGGCTTTCAAGATTAGACTGCGCATCCTAAAACCGGATTTTACGCATTCATGGACGAAAACACCACCAGCATTCCTACCACTTCCCGATTTACCGCCTTCGCGCGCAAGTTCTGGTTTCCTTTTTTCTTGCTGCTGCTCACCATTCTCACTTATGGGCTGCTGACCTACCGCCAGGGCTTTTATTTGGACGACTGGTACATCATCCTCTTCAAGGAAAAGCTGGGCAACGAAGGCTTTCTGCTTTATTTTTCCAAAGACCGCCCATTCCTCTCGTACCCCTATGTGGTCCTGATGGCAATCTTCGGGGAATCCGCTGTGAGCTGGGCCATTTTCGCGCTGGTGATGCGCTGGGTGACCACCTGCGCCTTCTGGCAGCTGCTGAACAAACTTTTCCCTGATAAAAAGAAGCTTTGGGTCTGGGCGGCGGTGCTCTTCGCGGTCTACCCGGGTTTCAGGTTTCATTGGTTCGCGATTATGTACGCGTTCGCGTACATCTTCCTGACTTTTTACTTTTTGTCTTTCCTCAGCATGGCCAAGGCGCTTGAAAACGCCGCCAAACCCACGCGCTACGCTTTGTGGACCCTGCTCGGGCTGGTATTCCTTTTAATAGGAATTGTGCCCCAGGAGTATTTCTTCGGGATGGAGCTTTTTCGTCCAATTTTGTTATTCCTCCTGATTAAACGCGCGCAGAGCCCCGACCGAAAGGGAGTTCTGCGCAAGACCTTCCTGCATTGGCTGCCCTACCTGGCGGTCTTCGTCGGCTTCACCGTTTACCGCATCCTGCACAGCAGCACCTATGCCTACCAGGTCGGCGTGTTGGACCAGCTTGCCGCCGCTCCACTTCCCACCCTGCTCGGGCTGGCAAAGCAGGCGGTCATCTCTGTTGCAGACGCGCTCGCTTTCTCGTGGTGGAAAGCCTTTAAAGTGGTAGCACAAAACCGCTTCCTGCCTGGCGGCATTCCAATGGTGGCTGTAATTCTTGCCGGTCTGGCGCTGCTGCTCGTGGGCCTCTTCCCCCGCGAAAAAAGCGCCAAACTCCCCTTCCAAAAGCGGCAGGGCTGGCACCTGATGCTGGCCGGGCTCTTTCTGTGCTTTGTTTCGCTCATCCCCTTCTATGCCGGCGGCTTTGAGGTGTCTTCCAATTTTCCCTGGAACCGCTTTCTGCTCGCGCTGACCCCCGGCGTGGCCATCTTCCTCACTGGGGCATTGGAGCAAGCTTTCGGCTCCGATAAACTGAAAGTCTTGCTGCTTGCGCTGGTGTGCTCGGTGGCTATTGGTTCGCAGTACCTCACATCGCTCGATTTTGTGAAAAACTGGGAGCGCCAAAAGGATTTTTTCTGGCAGTTGAGCTGGCGCGCGCCCGGTCTTGAACCCGGCACAGCGCTGGTCACGTCCGAAATTTCTTTCGGCCGATACTTCAGCGGCACTGCCATGAATGGACCGCTCAACCTGATTTACTCCCCACTAGATAACAGCGAGAACATCAACAATATCATCCTGCTCCTGGACGGTCCGCAAAAGCAATATGTGCCCGAGTACGTCACGGGGCTCCCAATCGATTACAACCTGCGTGGATTGCGGTTTAGTGGCAATACCGATAAGCTTCTGGTTTTCTCAATGCCAGAGAACAACTGCTTGCGCGTTCTCTCCCCCACGGGAATCCCCGATAAGGATGTTTCCGCCAGGAAACCAAGCCTGTGGGTAGGTCTCCCAGCGCTTTCTGACCTCCAAACAATCATCACCGACCCCGCCCAGCCTGCGCTGCCGCCGGAGAGGTTTTTTGGCCCTGAAGACCGCCATCAATGGTGTTATTATTTTGAGAAAGCAGACCTCGCGCGCCAAAAGCAAGACTGGCAAACCGTCATTAGGCTTTACGACGATGCCCTCAAGCTGGATTTTGGCCCCAACGCGAGCAGCGAATACGTGCCGCTCCTGGAAGCATATTTGCGCTCGGACCAGGTGGAAAAAGCTTACCAGCTGCACTCCCAGCTATTTGACTGGTTCCCGGGCGACCGGGCGCATTGGTGCGCGCTGTTTTGGGATGTTTTGGCGGATGCCAATTTGAGCGCGGCAGACCAAGCCCTTGTGACTGAGATGCTCACGCGCGAAGGCTGCCGCTAAGAAACGAACTGGAGAAAACAGGCTGCGATGGAAACTGACCCAACAAAACCCAGCTGCACAGTGGTGATTCCGGTTTACAACAGCGAGCGCAGTTTGCCGCTGCTGGTGGAACGGCTGCACGCCGCCCTGCCCGCGCTTTGCTCTGAGTATGAAATCATCCTGGTGAATGACGACAGCCGTGACGGCAGTTGGAACGCCATTCAAGCGCTCTGCGCTGCCAGCCCGCGCGTGTTGGGGATTGACTTGATGCGCAACTTTGGTCAGCACAACGCGCTGCTGTGCGGCATCCGCCGGGCGCGTTACGAACTCATCCTGACCATGGATGATGACCTGCAGCACCCACCGGAAGAAGCCTACAAGCTCTTCGCGCGTCTCGCCGAGGGCTTTGATGTGGTTTACGGCGCGCCCGCCGTCGAAAAACACGGCTTCTGGCGGGATTTATCCTCCCGCTTGATTAAAAAGCTGCTGCACCGGTTGATGAACATCAAAAGCGCCGCAACCGTCTCGGCCTTCCGCCTATTCCGCGCGGAGATTTGCCAGGCATTTGCCAACTATCAGGGTGCCTTTGTTTCGATTGATGTGCTGCTCAGTTGGGGCACCACCCGTTTTGCCTCCGTGCTGGTAAATCACCAGCCGCGGGAACACGGCAAGTCAAATTACAGTTTTAAAAAGCTCATGAATCACGCTCTGACGCTGGTGACTGGCTTTAGCAACGCGCCGCTGCGCTTTGCCAGCATCACCGGCTTTGTCTTCACCGCTTTTGGATTCATCGTCTTGCTCTATGTGCTTATCAGCTACCTCGTGCGGGGCGGCAGCCTGCCCGGTTTTCCTTTTTTGGCGTCCATCATTTCTATCTTTTCTGGGGTGCAGCTTTTCGCGCTGGGCATTTTTGGCGAGTATTTGGGCAGAATGTTCAGCCGCACACTGAATAAGCCCGTCTACACCGTGCGCAGCACACTGAACGCCGCGTCCCACAAGGAAGCGGAGGACCAGGCGTGAGCCCGGAGCCTGCTGCCCCTTCTCCGGTGGAGCTTTCAGCGCTGGATGAAGCCCGCTTTGGGGTGAAGTCCGCGCGCGCCCGCGTGGTGAGCGCAGAAAACCTGCCCAGCGTGCTGGAATTCTGCGCCGCCCAGCAGGTGGAATTCCTGGTGGCGCGCTGCCCTACCACGGACTTCAGCGCTGTGCACGCCATGGAAGCTGCCGGCTTTCAGCTGATGGACACGCTGCTCTATTTGCGCTTTGACTTGAAGAAACAACCAATTCCCCCAAACGAAAGCAGTGTCCGCATCCGGCCGGCGCGTCCGGATGAAGTAACCCAGGTTGGAGCTCTGGCCCGCTCCGCGTTCACAAACTTTTACGGTCATTACCACGCCGACCCGCGTCTGGACCCCCGCGAATGCACCGAGGTTTACGTCTCCTGGGCGCAGCGCTGCTGCCTTGAACCATCTGCCGCCAGCCTGGTGCTGGTCGCCGAAGCGGAAGGTCGGCTGGTGGGCTTCAGGGCGCTGCGGATAAACACGCCTGCGCAGGGGGAGTTTATCCTGGCCGGCGTCAGCCCTGAGCATCAACGCCTGGGTATCTACCGCGCCTTCATCGTGGAAGGATTGAAATGGTGCCAGGAGCAGGGCGTGGAAGAAGTGTTGAACTCCACGCACGTTGCCAATGTGGCGGTGCAGCGCGCTTGCGCGCGCGTGGGCTTCGAACCAGCTTATTCCTGGTACACTTTTCATAAATGGTTCAGTTAAGCACCTTGTCTGAGTTTTTTCCGGGCAGGCTTAACCTTGCGCGGTTGCAGGCATCATTAAAGAATTCAGAACAGAGCAAATTATGAGCAAAATCCCTTTCAATAAGCCCCCATTTCTTGGCAACGAGTTCGACTATATGCGCGCGGCAATTACCAGCGGGCACATCTCTGGCGACGGCGACTTTACCAAACGCTGCAGCGCTGCGCTGGAGCAGCTCATTGGCGCGCAAAAAGTTTTGCTGACGACATCCTGTACGCACGCGCTGGAAATGGCGGCGCTTCTGCTGGAGATTAAGCCCGGCGATGAGGTCATCTTCCCTTCTTTCACCTTTGTCTCCACTGTGAACGCCTTCGTGCTGCGCGGCGCAAAGCCGGTTTTCGCGGATATCCATCCGGACACGTTGAACCTGGATGAACGCCAACTGGAAAGGCTGCTGAGCCCCAGAACCCGCGCGGTGGTGCCGGTGCACTATGCCGGCGTGGGCTGCGAGATGGACACCATTCTCAGCTTTGCTGCCCAACACGGCCTGGCAGTGGTGGAAGATAACGCCCACGGTCTGACCGGCACGTACAAGGGCAAAGCCCTGGGCAGCTTCGGATGCATGGCCACGCAGAGCTTCCACGAGACCAAAAACTTTTCCTGCGGTGAGGGCGGCGCACTAATCATTAATGACCCCAGCTACAGCGAGCGCGCGGAAATCATCCGCGAAAAGGGCACCAACCGCAGCCGCTTCTTCCGCGGCATGGTGGATAAATACACCTGGGTGGATATTGGCTCCAGTTATCTGCCTTCAGACATGCTGGCGGCGTATCTGTGCGCCCAGTTGGAGCAGTGGCAAACCATTCAGGCTCGCCGTAAACAAATTTGGGACAAATACGACCGCGCCCTGCGGGATTGGGCAGCGCGCAACAGTGTCCGCCAGCCTTTTATCCCCG